>NZ_CAKMJU010000019.1:0-39112 GCF_927416815.1 uncultured Acetobacterium sp.
GATGGTGAGATCGTCTATATAACAGAAGAAGTGGTCAATCAAGCCCTGGCTTCATGTCCCCGAAATTTTGAGCATGTTTCCCGGGGTAAAAGACTCCAGGTCGGAACTGTTCAGAAAAAAACCATCGGCCAGTCGTCGCTGGGACCGATCAATGTTCTTCAAGAAGGGATTCATCGTCCGGCTAGCAGCGATGACTTTGTCAATTTTATTAAACTTTTCCATACCAGCGATGTGATTGACATCATTGACTGTGAATTGCTTTACCCCCATGATGTCCCCGCTTCCTGCCGCACCGATTATATGACCCTGGCGCCGATGATGTACAGTGATAAACCTCTGGCTGGCTTAAACGGCAGCACTGAAGTCTGTCGCCGAACCATCAAGCTGGCCAAGGAATTCAATGATATTCATGACCAGGTACTGATGTCAACGCTGGTTACTAGTGCTCCCCCCTTTGCCTGGGATCGACATATGTGCGAAACCCTCATCGAATATGCCCGCAGTGGCCAGGTTTGCTGCATCGCTGGCGTTGGCTTGGCCGGACTGACGGGACCGCCAGCATTAGCAGGTAATATTATTCAGAACAACACTGAACGACTGGCTGGTATTGTCGCCACCCAGCTGGTAAATCCCGGTGCCCCAGTGATTTACCAGTTCAGTGCCCTGCAAACCGACCTGCGTTACAGCCTATGCGTCTGCGGCGGTGCTGAAACCAGCGTTGAATGGTTTGTTGAAAGTGAACTGGCTAATTTCTATGGCTTACCTAAACGGTCACACGGTTGCCTGTCAGATGCCAAGGATGATGACTACCAGTCTGGTCGGGAGTCAACCATGGTCGGCCTCTCGGCGTTAATGTGCGAGCCGGAAGTATCCTATATGCTGGCTGGTATCATGGATTCCTTTAATACCCTCGGCTATGAGAAATTTATGCTTGATGAGGATACCTATAAAATGTCTGGCCGCTTTTTGAGAAGTGTTAATTTCAGTGATGAATATCTGTGCATGGATAAGATGGAAAAGATTGAGCATTCGGCCAACTACCTGGCGCGAACCACCAAAACCTATAAGCATGATTTTATTTTCCCGGAGTTTGCCAATCGAAAGGCCTATTCTAACTGGGAAAAAGAAGAAAACTCGATCAGTATCCGGGAACGTGCTAGCCAAGCCTGGAAAAAGCGACTGGCCGATTATGTTCCTTTGGAACTCGATAAAGCCCAGCTAAAAATGATTGAAGAACTTTTGCCACCAGAATTACGACTCAAATAACTCATATCACAGTTATTTATTTAAGCCAAATAATCCACAGGTTGCCTTAACCTGTGGATTATTTGTTTTTGTCAATATATTTTTGTCAATTAAGGTGCTTATGTCAATTCAGATGATTTGTAAAAATAGAAAAAAATGTTATAATGGCTCCATAAGTCGCTCCATATTTAGCCTAAGCATCCTTACCTGGCGGATTTAAAAGAACCTGTTTTGCCAAATGAAAGCGTTAATAAATAAAAGAAAAGTTGAGAAGCCATTATGATCGATCTATCCAAAGCCGTAAACACCCCGGAGTATGATAACTACCTAAAATCAATTCCCCATGAAACCCTGTTAAAGATTCTAGAAAATTCCTTTACTGAAATCTATGTTCTGGATAAGGATGGCAAGGTTGTCTATGCTAATCCGGCGGTTACCCGGCTTTATGGCATCAAACCTGAAGATATTGTTCAGAAAGACAGCAAAAAAATAAAAGAGGGTCTCTGGGATCCCTACAGTTTTGATTTGACCAAGGTCTCCCACCAGGCCATCGTCACTGAAAATATTTATTACAAAACCAACCGCACCATTATCTGTATCAATGTACCAGTTTATGACGAGAATAATGAATTTGAATTTATGGTATCCACCTCTTTGGATAATATTCGGTCTGTCGATCTCAGCTACCGGGACGTTCGAAATCCCATTGAAACCATCGATCTGGAGTTTTCTGATCAGATTATCGGAAAAAGCAAATTTTTTAAGCAATGTCTCAGTGATCTGGAGAAGATTGCTAAATCCGATTGTAATCTGCTTATTTTAGGTGAAAGCGGAACCGGGAAAAGTTACATCGCCCAAACCGTCCATAATGAGAGCCGCCGCAGCCATAAACCGTTTCTGGCCATCAATTGCGCCGCCATTCCCGATGGCTTGTTTGAGAGCGAACTTTTTGGTTACATGCCTGGAGCTTTTACCGGCGCTAATGCCAAAGGGAAAGCCGGGTTATTAAAAGATGCCGATGGCGGAACGATATTTCTTGACGAAATCGGTGACTTATCGCCCAAAATGCAGGTTAAAATTTTAGACGTCCTCGAAAACCAGCGCTTTATCCCGGTTGGCAGCAACAAGCCCGAACATGTCAACATCCGAATTATTGCCGCCACCAATCAAAATCTGATTCAGGCGATCAAGGAAAAGAAATTTAGAAGCGATCTGTACTGGCGGCTTAACACTGCCAAGATTATCCTGCCCCCGCTGCGCCAGCGGAAGGACGATGTCCTACTTCTCATCACTCATTTTCTAAATGATTTTAACAAACGTTATAATACCAAAAAAATATTTAGCAAAGCCATTCTCTCTTATTTTATCAGTTACGATTGGCCCGGAAATGTCCGTCAGTTAAAAAATGCGGTCGAACGGATGTGTATTCTCTCTGACAAGATCATTGTCCATGAAAGCCTGTTTCTCCAGTATCTGGATCAGGAAGAAGATATCGAAGAATTCAATGAAGAATGTTTTAATCTTGAAGAATTTAAAAAGCGTACCGTCATCAAACTTTACGCAAAATATAAATCCAGTCGGATCATTGCCAAAAAAATGGGCGTCAGTCAATCGACTGCCAACCTTTTGATTAACAAGTATATCAACGACTAGGGTAGTAAGATGCATCGGGGTCGCTTGATTTTTAACCTCGATGCATCTGTTTGTTCTTTGATCCGATACAAATTAAATGTACTTGAGTTTGTCTAACTGAAGAATACGTGTCTCTTTATGTGATAGCGTTAAGGCAACTTTCTATTTCTAACTATTTCTAAAAAACCGAACCTTACCAGGATTTTCTAAAAGAATTTTAGAATCTCATCTGCAGCTTTACGAGGAGGCATTCTGGCTTCCTGGGCTGCATAACCGACCGCAATCACCGCTACGATAATCTCATCTTCACTGATTGACAGCATCTCCCGGATTTTATCAGCATCCCGAATGCCCATGATCAGGGTATCCAGTCCCAGCTCCCGGGCTTTTAAAATCAGGTTTTCATTGTGCAGTCCCAGATCATAAAATCCCCAACCATTTCCCAACTCATTGGTTGGTTCACCATCGGGATTAAACCCAGCAGTGTTTTTTACAAAGGTGGTGACTATCAGCACCGGTGCATCAGCAGCGTTTTTAGCATTAAAAGATGGCAGGCAATCGGCCTTGAACTGACTTAGCACGGCTTCTGAATGAATGCAATAATACCGTGCGGTCTGTGAATTTTTCCAGGACGGAGCCAGAATTGCCGCTTCAATCATCGCTTTAACCGTCGCTTCATCGACCTTTTTAGATGCGTCGTATTTGCGCATACTTCTTCTTGCTTCAATCACATTTTGAAATTCCATAGTGACCTCCCATTTTTTTAATATTCTTATTATACAATGAAACTAACTTGTTTTTCACCCTGAATCAATTCTTTTTTAAGGACAACCCGATTTTCTGTCATGATTTTTATCGCAGTTTCAGTGGAATACAGAAAGTCTGTTGCCTGGTCTGCTGGAACAACCACCGGCATTCGATTGTGAATCGGTGCGATCAGTTCCACCGGCGGTTTTGTCATAATCATAAACGCATCAAAGCCTTCTGTTTGTCGATGGTAAAAGCCACCCAGATAAATCAGCTCCTCGCTACCGGTAAAGCGGAATTTCTCTTTTTGTTCATTCCATTCATAAAAACCGATCGCTGGAATCAAGCAACGACGATTCATAAAGTCATCCCGGAAAAGGGCTTTTTCCATCACCGTTTCTGACCGGGCATTAATCAAAAGGGTCTTTTTCTTAAAATGCTGCGCATATCCCCATTTTTTTAACGCCAGCTCGATTCCCTGTCGATCCTCCCGAGGGATGTAAACCGGCGCCAGATCGGTGGGATAAATATCGCCTTTTTTTATCGCTGTATGATATTTTTTATTAACCTCTTCAACGATTGCCTTGATCGCTCGTTCCTCTTTGTCGGAATATAGAATATAACGTCCACACATTTTTTCACTCCTACCAAAAGGCTCCTTCAGAAATCAACTACCGCAGATTCTTTTCTTCTATTTCAATCCCAATAAGGCTTTTATCAAATCCATTTAACACACATACTCGCATATCTGCTTCCCCTATTTTCACTTCTTATTTCACTCTCTAAATTTCATCTCGCATCTTCCGTTGCCATTAGTATAATCTCATCGAAAGTGTACCCTGACATGCTTTTAAAGTTCGCATACTTCTTTTTCAGCTTTTTATAAAGTTTTCTCGTATAGGTCATTCTAAAGGGCAGATATTTTTCGATCGCTTTAATGTATTCTTTACTATAAAAATCCTGGTTTTGTGAAATCGCTTCACATATTAATAGGGTCAGATTTTTCTGTAAGAAGGATTTCATCTTACGGGATTTATCATGATCCAGCTGCTCATATGCGTCTGTCATGATCGTATTTGAAAAATCAAACAAGGCATTGGTTAGCTTATCTAAAGGCCATTTTTCCAATGTCACCGAAAAAATAGTCATCTGTTTATTTTCCAGATCTTCTTTGGCATCCTGTAAATCATCACATAATTGCAGCAGGACGCCATAGGCAAAGGCAAAATCCACCTGAGCATCGGAAAGCTTGCCCTTTACTAAATAGGCATCCGCCAGCACCGAAGCCCCGCCTTTTTTCGCACTTATTCCTAGGACGTCTTTTTCGTAGGGGGAAGACATCCCATCGTGCTGCATCAGGCTATTGCATTGCGCGTCGTGAATAGCTAAGAGACTTGCATATAATTCTTTAAAATCTGCTCGACGATATTGGCTCTCAATGATCCCAACAAAATCAAATAAGGCCGCTTCGTAATCGTTATTCGCTTCTATCTGCTGACCTTCTAACCGATGTCGAAAGCGCTTGCTGACCTCTTGTTTATCCTCAAAGGATACTTCCGGGTCGTCTAAATAATTATCAGTATACGGGTAAAGCATACTATAGGCAAAAATAGCTGGAGTATAGTCGACCTTGACCGCAAACAAAACCTGGAGCAGATTCATAATCCAGACATTTCTGAGAGCTTGCAGCATATTTTCTAGTTTCATCTCTGCGTTTAACACTTTTGCATCAGCGATAAATCGATTCGTTATGGTTGGCAAGGCTTCTACAAAATCCTGATCAATCACATCTTCGGTCACGCCTGACTGTTTGCCAAAATTTTTTATCCGTGTCGACAACGAATTTTTCCAGGCCGTTTGCAGATCTTTATTCTGAGGACACTGCTTTAAATGCGAAAAAAGATCCTTGATAAATTGATTCATGGCCTTTTCCCGTTTTATTTTTTCTTTGATGCTAATTTCTTCGCCCAAAACAGGAAAACGCTTGTCTGTATTCCACCACGCTTTGATATACTTACCCTTAAGTTGTTCGATCCTATCATGTACAATAAAATTTTCCAAAAATTCCGCCTTTCTTACACCGCCAGATTATTAAATTGGCTGTTATACAAATCGGCATAAAATGTATCCGCAGCCAACAATTCCTGATGGGTTCCCTTTTCAACGATGGTGCCGTTTTTCATTACCAGAATCAGGTCTGCTGACTTAATCGTAGAAAGCCGATGGGCAATAACAAAGCTGGTTTTGCCCTTCATACTGGAGAGCATCGCTTGCTGCACCTGCAATTCGGTTTTAGTATCAACGCTGGAGGTCGCTTCATCGAGAATCATCAGAGCCGGATTGGCCAGCATCGCCCGGGCAATCGTTAGTAGCTGCATTTGACCCTGAGAAACAGTTCCTTCGTCATTGGAGATCACCGTATCATAGCCTTCTGGCAAGGTCCTGATAAAATGGTCGCAACGTGCCGCCTTGGCTACTTGGATGATCTCTTCCCGGGTGGCATCCATCTTACCATAGGCAATATTTTCAGCAATAGTACCTTTAAAAAGCCAGGTATCCTGAAGCACCATTCCGACCATCCGCCGGAGCCCGCTTTTGGACAGCTCTTTAACATCGATTCCATCAACTTTTATGGTGCCACCATCGAGTTCGTAGAACCGCATCAGCAGATTGACTAGGGTAGTCTTACCGGCACCGGTGGGCCCGACAATGGCCACCATCTCGTTAGGCCTTACCGTAAAGCTGACATCTTCCATTAACAACTCATCGGGATGATAACCAAAACGGACGTGTTCAAAGGCAACCGCTCCAGCCGGAGCAGTAATCTGTTTTGGGGTACTGGTTTCAGATACCTCTTCGGACTCGTCCAAAAATTCAAAAACCCGTTCCGCTGATGCCAGCGCAGCCTGCATCGAATTGATAAAATAAGAAGACTGGGTAATCGGGTCAGCAATCTGGTTGACATACTGCAAAAATGCCTGCACCGTTCCAATCGTCATGGTGCCATTAATGGCAAAGATCCCTCCCACAATGGCTGTCGCCACAAAGCTCAGCTGGGTCAGAAAGCGGATCGCCGGATAGATGGCATAGATCACAAATTGCGATTTCTTATTAGCCTGATACTGTCGCTCGCTCAACTCCCGCTCGGTTTTTATGACCTGTTCTTGTTGGTTAAAACTTTTGATAATCAAGTTGCCACTAAAATATTCTTCGATTTTTCCGTTTAATTCCCCTAAAACCTTCTGATTTTCATAGAAAATCGCCAGCGTTTTTCTGGAAATCCATTTTGTCGCAAAAACGCTCAGCGACATGGTGGCAATGATGATCACCGCCATGACGGGATTAAGGATAAACATAATGGTAATACTAAAAACCAAGTTGCAGAGGGCATTCGTAAACTGCAAGGCTCCAGTTTTTAAAATCTCGGCAATCTTATCCGGATCATTGGTGGTTCGGCTTAAAACCTCTCCGGTTTCATTGGCATCATAATAATGCAGGGGCAGCTTGGTAATCTTTTCGCTTATTTTCTCCCGCAGCGATAAGGCCAGCTTTTCACCCACACTAGCCATGGTGTATTCCTGCAGAAAGGAGAACGCCGCCCCGACCAGATAGGCCATCAGCAACAATAACAGGGGTAGCCCCACGATATCGGCCAGCTGTTCAAAACTGCCACCGATGCCATTAGTGCCAATAGCCTGAATCAGTTGATCCAAGGCTTTCCCGATGATGATCGGGGTAACGGCATAAAGCCCGTTGCTGACCACGGCCGCCAGCAGAATGATCAGCAAGGCCGCCTTTTGTTTAAGCAGCAACGCCATTAATCGTTTAGCAGACGCCTTTGAATTTTTGGGGATATCTTCCATTTCGGGCAGCACATTCATTTCAGGCAGGTCTTCGATATTAAGCGCTTGCTGATTTTCGTACTGTGACTTTTGGTGCTGTGATTTTTTTCGCTGTTTCTTCATAAACTGTCAGCCTCCGTTTCGCTAAGCTGCGACGCGACGATTTCCTGATAAACCGGGCAACTTTTGATCAGTTCACGATGGCTGCCGATGCCGGCCATCCGGCCAGCATCCAGCACAATGATCTGATCAGCATCGATAATAGTACTGACCCGTTGCGCCACAATCACCATCGCCGCATCCGCCATCTCTTTTTTTAGGGCTTTTCTAAGGGCTACATCGGTTTTAAAATCCAGGGCTGAAAAGCTGTCATCAAAAATATAGACCGGTGCTTTTTTCACCAGCGCCCGGGCAATGCACAACCGTTGCTTCTGGCCGCCGGAAAAATTAGTACCACCCTGAGCCACCAAACTTTGATAGCCTTCGGTTAACTCGGTAACAAAATCATGGGCCTGGGCTATTTTGGCGGCCTGTTCCAACTCTGCCAGCGTTGCCTGGCTGTTTCCCATCCGCAGATTGTCGGCAATGGTACCACTAAAGAGCATCGCCTTCTGGGGCACATAGCTGATGCTTTCCCGCAGCTCATGCTGGCTGATCTGACGGATATCCGCCCCTTCTAGGGTGATCGACCCGCTGGCCACATCATAAAGACGCAGCATCAGACTGGCAATGGTACTCTTACCCGAACCGGTTCCCCCGATAATGGCGGTGGTTTTACCCTGCTCACAAGAAAAGCTGATGCCCTCCAAAACTGACTCTTCCGCGCCCCGATAGGAGAAACTGACTTGATCAAAGACCAGTTTTTTTGGATTAGCCGAGTTTCGCAAGGCCTGTGGCTGTATTTCATCCTCAATTTCCGGAACGGTATCGAGCACCTCCTGGGTTCGATCCAGACAGGCTTTCATTTTCGGCAGCATCACGATCACCATCGAAGACATGATCAGCGCGATCAACAAAAGAATGGTATATTCTGAAACAGCGATAATGCCGCCGACCTGAATTTCCCCGTTGAGCACCAGAAAACTGCCAGACCCTAACACCGCTACCATACTGATCCCGACAATCGACCAGATCAGCGGACTAAACACCGCAAAGAGCTTATTCAGACGGATCACGTTATCGGCATAATTTAAAAAGGCGGCGTTGGTTCGTTTTCTTTCGAATTGCGAATTATCAAAGGCCCGGATCACCCGCACCCCGGTAATTGCTTCACCCATGATTCGATTAATGCTATCTAACCGCATTTGGATGGTTTTAGAGATCGGGGTCGCTTTAATAAAGATAAGATAGATAGCCAGTATAAAAACAACCATCGCAATGATCGGAATTGGTACGAGTGCGGGACTCACTTCAATCGTCATAATAATGGCGGTTACCGCGATAATCGGAGCCGGTAAAATCATTTGGGCAAACATAATCACCGACTGCTGGATGACCGTAATATCACCAGTTGCCCGGGTAATCATTGAAGCCGTAGTAAAGCGATTAAAATCACGGATCGATAAGATTTGAGTTTTGTCAAAAATCCGATCGCGCAGGTATTTTCCGGCAAGCGCCGCTAAATCGGCACTCATGTAGCTGGCCCATAAGGAAATCAAGGCCGATAGCCCTACCGCCACCAGCATCTGCAAACCCAATATCACAATGGCCATCAGATCTTTTTTGAGAATCCCGTCATCGATAATTTTAGCTGCAAAAAAAGGTACTGCCAGCATACTAAAGGACTGGATCACCGTTGCCATGATAATTAAAAACAGCATCACTTTTCTTTCTTTTAAAAACTGTACTAAATATGTCACTCATTATTCCTCCAGGCTTGTGTTATTCAATTTCAGAGTCGCTAACCAAGGCAAGGGTTCTCACTGCCGTAACAATAATTATCTACGCATTCTTTAAAACGCATTTCTGGACACGTGGTATCTTATGTCGATTCCAATTTTTGCAATGCCCTGATATTTTCTAAGCACCGCGCTCTTTCATTGATATCTTATTATACAACGATTTTTAAATCGCGGATAATAATATTTATCCTTTCTGTCAATATAAGCGATGTTCAAGCCTATTCTAGCCTATTTAATCGATCTTGTCTGGAGTTAATCTCTCGTTTCAGTCTTCTGAAAATTTCAATCCAATAATTTAGCCAAAACTGTTATTTAAGAGCCTAAATGGGTATTAGTAAAACGAAAGAAAAAGGAGGTGTTTTTTATGACAAAGTCAAGCATCAAACGACTTATTTTACTGATAGCTCTACTGGTTTTCGCGTCAGTTTTTATAGCTGGCTGTAGTCAACCAAGCACGCCAACCACGCCAGATTCCGATAGTGGTACCGAAACTACCGATAGTACGACAACAACCGATAGCACGGCTGCCCTGGAAAAAATTTATGCGCTCTATGACAAGGTTCAATTCGGCCAGACCAAAGCGGAGGTGGATGCCGCCTTGGGTGTAACCGCTAAAGAAGCGATGACCGATATATTTCAGTACCTTGATGCAAACGGAAATGGTGTCATGATCGGTATGAGCTCTGTTTTTTCACAAGATGGAAATACAAAAGTTGTTCTTAACAAGAGCGTCGAGGGTTTAGCTACTTACCTCATCACACTGCCCGATGACCAACGCGTGACTGACGAACAGGCACAAAGCATTACGGAAGGCATGACCTATGATGAAATCAAGACGATGCTCGGCGGCGATGGTTATGAATTGTCCTCAGCTCAGGGCTTTGAAGGCAAACCGGAAATTGACAGAGTCTGGATGAAAGAAGGGATTTCGATGTTAACTGTTAAATTTGCCGGCCCCGATGGAACCGATGTCTCGACAGTAATTGTTGATTTTTAAAACTTGGGTCATCTTACTAAGCCTACTATCACAACAGCCCTCCCATTGATTGTTTCAAGGGGAGGGCTGTTATTGTTCAGACCGCCGATTGGTGATAAGCGTCCTGAAAATATGATCGGTGGCTTGGTGGCCTGACTTCGCCTTTAAAATGATCAAGAATCTTGGTCGGATCCTTAATTTCCTGGATCCCCTGATCGCCTTTTATCAGGTAGATCCGTTCTGAGATTTTCATCGCACAGGCAATATCGTGGGTAACAAAGAGCATCGAAAAACCATGTTTGTTCTGCAAGCCTTTTAGTAGCCGAATCAGGTTTGCTTTACTGGAGGCATCCAGCATCGAAGTTGGCTCATCAGCAATCAGCAATTTCGGTTCCATGGTTAAGGCTCGGGCAATCGAAACCCGTTGCTTTTGGCCACCGGAGAGGGTTTTAACCTTCTGGTTCATAAAACCCAAAGATGAGGGCAATCCGACATCGATTAACATCTGTTCGACCTTGAGCCAGAGTGCCTCGGGCGTCTCGGATTTTTGCAACGTCAATGGTTCGGCGATACAATTATAAACCGACATGTTTTGATTTAAGGCCGTTTCGGGATCCTGGAAGACCATTTGCAAGCCCTTCTTCTGCTGATGCAGTGCTTTAAAGTCGGCCAGCTCGCTTTCAAAAAGAATGGTTCCTTGATCACAAGCCAGGAAACCGCCGAGGATATGGGAGAGGGTCGTCTTACCCATCCCCGACTGTCCCACTAGCGAGACAATTTCACCGGAACTGACCTGGAGGTCGATATTACCCAACACTGCTTTGCTGCCATAATTTTTGCAAAGATCGTAACCTTCTAAAAGAGTGACTATGCCACCCCGGTTACAGGCAATCCGGCGAGAAGAATCATTTTTTTCGATCATCAGAGCCGGTTTATGTTGACTGCAGGAATCCAACTTTTGGTGGCAACGGAGAAAAAATGGGCAGCCACTCTCCGGTTGGTCACATTCACAGACATGCTGAATTCCCCAAATATCGCGGTATGGCTGAATGTCCATACTGGCATTGATAAGCCCCCGGGTATAGGGATGTCGGGGCGATTCAAGAACCCCATCGGTACTTCCTGATTCGAGCAGGGTGCCCTGATAGAGCACCATAACTTTTTCGCTAATATCCCTGGCAAGCCCAAGATCATGGGTAATGGTAATAAAGGAAACCCCATAATTGTGACTAATGTCTTTAATTAAGCCAATGATTTCATTTTTGGTATGCATATCCAAGGAGCTAGTCGGTTCATCGAGAATAACCAGCTGCGGAGTCAGAGCGATGCTGCAGGCAATCAAATAACGCTGCAGCATCCCCCCTGAAAGTTGGCTGGGAAATTGCGCAAGCACCTCTGGATTTAAACCGACCATCTCCATCAGCTCTTCCGACCGTTTCTTAAAGCTATTTTTAGGAAAAGCTTTTTTAAGAATCTCATTGATCTGTTGACCCAGGCTCAGGAGCGGATTTAATACCTCTGACGAGTTTTGAAACGCCAGGGCAATGCTTTTCATCCGGATCGCTTCCCATTTTTTCGGGGACAAATTTAACAGTGATTGCCCCTCAAGGATGACCTCTCCGGATATACTGGCATTTTGATCGAGCAGATTGACGATCGCTTTTGCCAGGGTCGACTTACCGCACCCGGATTCGCCAACAATCGATAGACATTCCCCAGGCTGCATTGCAAAACTGACCGGACCAAGGGTGAAGCCTTCTTTGTACTGCACCGATAAATCATTAACCTTAATTAGTGTTTCCATTTTATTCTCCATTAATCATTAATCAACTGGTTTTCAATTTCTCTCGAAATCAGGCGAATACACAAAATCATTCCCATTAAACAGAACAAGGGTGGCAGCAACCACCAGATCCAGGCATCCATAAAATAGATTCCCTTGAAATTGATCGCCTTATTCATCATCAGCCCCCAGGATTTAGAAAGCGGATCCGATAAGCCAAGAAAAGCCAGCGAGGCTTCTTGAACGATCGCCTTACCGATGACGGCGATCGCATTGACCGACAAAACCGGCAAAATATCCGGAAGCAGATGGGTTTTAACAATATAAAAGAAGCCGCCACCATAGCTCTTAGCCAAACGAATATAGTTTGAATCGATCCGCTCAACCATTTTTGCGCGGACAATTTTTGCAATCGGTGCCCACGAAAAAAGGGCAACGATTAGTACAACATTCACAATACTAGGACCAAAGAAAGCGCCCATAACAATCATAATCGGCAGTTGCGGAATCGCCAGAAAAAGGTTGATCACAAAACTGATACTTTCATCAACCCAGCCCTTAAAGTAACCCGCTAAACCACCCAGCACGCCACCCAGCATAAAGGCAATGGCGGCAGCCATTAAACCAATCATAATGCTTGTAAAAAAGCCCCGGGACAATTGGGCAAAAATGTCAATCCCTAAATCGTCAGTTCCTAAAATGTGGGTCACGGATGGCGGTTCCAGCGAGCCTCCGCTCGGTTGAAACCAACTATGCGGATAAATAAGACTGCCATAGGTAAAGATAACAAATAGGACGCCCAGTACCGCGGCCAGCACGGTGATGCGTTTGTTAAAAAGAATCGCTTGTTTTTTCATTGGTTTATTCCTCGGGTCTTTTTTAATACCTCATTGATCAGATCCGCAATAAAAGAAGCCGTCAATACCATGAAACTGGAAATGAGAAACACCCCTTGAATCAGCAGATAATCCCGGTACATCACCCCCTCCTGCAAAATCTTTCCCAAACCAGGGTAAGCAAAGACATTTTCAATCAGGATCGTTCCGCCCAGACAGGCTCCGACGCTAAGGAAAAATCGTGTGATGACCGGAAAAATTCCATTGAGGACGATATATTTGTAGCGGATCTGATTTTCCGAAAGACCCTTGCCTTTGGCATTGAGGACGTAGCTCTTCTTGAGTACATTGAGGAAACTGCCCCTGGCGGTAAAATAAAAAATTGGTGTTGTAATGATGACCATCGCCGTAATCGGCAGCAGCGCATGAATGAATACATCAAACCAATAAGCCGGCCACGAAGCAAAGCTTTTAAAGGGGGTCACATTTCCCGAAAGGGGAATAAATTTAACCTGTGCCGCCACTAAAAACAACAGCAGAATGCCGATTAAAAAGGCCGGGATCTCCGACAAAAGGGTCGCCGTTCCATAAATCAGGCCATCCATTTTCTTTCGCCTTAACCCCACCAGCGCCAACGACACCCCTAACAAAAGACTGATCACTAAGGTCGATATCATAATCACCAGTGTCCAGGGGAGGCGCTCACCAATCACTTCGGTGACACTTTTCTTGTAATGAATACTCTGCCCAAAATCACCGCTTAAATTGCTGCTAATGGTATTAATGAATTGCTCGCCAATAGGACGATCCAACCCATAATAGGCCTTCATGGTTTCCAGATCGGCCTCGGAAATGCCATCAATATCTTCACCACTTACACTGGATGTATAACTAAATGGGTCCCCAGGCATGAGCCTGGGGATAAAAAAATTAAAGGTGTAAATGACCATAAAGGTGCAAATAAAAAGGATGATTTTTTTTAACATGTTATTCCTTACTGTTCGACGTAAGACAATCGATTTTGTTCAAATTGCTGGTAATCATAGGTTTTAGTCCAACCATCATAGTAGTCTGGTCGGTAGATCACATTGGTGGTTTGAGTCGCCAGTACAATAATGGGAATTTCCTGGCTGATTTTGTCCTGAAGTGCCTTAAACATTTCTTTGCGTTTTTCCGGATCCATTTCCTTTAACTGATCTTCAGCTAACTGGGTAATTTCAGGATTATCCCAGCCAATCGGCCCCATTGAAGTAGGACTTTTTGCTTTGTTTTTGGAATTGGCCGAATAAATGGTTCGCAGGTAATCCGGTTCCCGACCCCAACCGCCATTGCCGACAATCGCCATCTCATAGTCACCGCTATAGACCTTGTCATCACGAACCTGCGTATCATAGGCGGCAATTTCAACGCCAATTCCGATTTCTTCAAGGTTTAGTTTAACCAGTTCGGCAATTTTAACATCCGCACCGGAATTTCCCGCCGCAATCTTTACTTGAATATTTTTGTCTTTGAAAGCCGCCAGCGCCGCTTCTTTATTATAATCATAGGTTTTTACCTTATCACTAAAAAATAGGTTAGTTGGTGGGACATAGCCGGCACTACCAACCGCACCGCTGCCACGGAATACCTTATCAACAATACCCTGACGATCAATTCCCTGGTATAATGCCGCTCTCAGATTAAGATCATTGAAAACTGGGATTGTCTCAAAGTTGATCAAAATCCGGTATCCCATATCATTATCTTTGGTAATAATACCAATGCTATCGTCTTTTTCATATTTTTCCAGAACATCAACCGGTACGTCGCAAATATCGATTTCATTATTCTCAAAAGCCAGTAGCGGATCGCTAACCGGGACAAACTGGATTTTGTCAGCGGCCGGTTTGGCAATACTGTAGTCTTCATTCGCAATAAATTCATAACTTCCAGCCGCCGCATCATAGCTGCTAAATTTATAGGAACCAGACCCAATAAATGCCTCCGGGCTGTTAAAGGTCGCCGGATCAGCTACCTTTTCCCAGATGTGTTTCGGTAAAATCTGGAAGCTGCCCAGTTTGGCAATGGTTGTTGCCTGCGGTTTTTCGACGCTTATTTTTATAGTTCCCGGATCGACAATTTCATAGCTTTGAATCAGATTATTACTAATCGGGTTGCTGACCGGCGGATGAGCCTTGTAATAGTCAATCGTAAAGGCTACGTCTGCACTAGTAAGCGGGGTTCCATCATGAAAAGCGGCGTCTTCTTTGAGCTTAAAGGTAAAGACATTACCTTCGACGCTCCACTCGGTGGCAAGCCAAGGAATAATTCCATTTTCATCTGCTTCCAGCAGCGAATCAAAGATCAGTTTGGTTTTGCCAACCCCCGGGCCGCGTCCGACATTGAGAAAGGGATTTGGTGAACCCCAGTCGGTACCACCAGCCAGACGGATGACCTCGACATGATGATCTGTCGTTGCGGTGTCGGTACTATCTGAACTACATCCGGTAACTAAAAAGAAGCTTGCCAGAATAAGACTAAATATTAAACATCGTTTCTTCATTTTTCTTTTCCTTTTCAAATTTAATTAGTTTTAAAAACCTCGGGTATAGTGGTTGAGACAATCAAGACAGATCTTTTTTCCGTTTTCCAGGCGAATCATATGCTCAGCAGTTTTTTCCCCACAGGCTTCACAAATATAGCTTTCAAAGATGCGAGCTTTTTCGGGCAGTTCGTAACTGGGGGTCTTAAAATCAAAGATCTTGGTGGCATCCGCTTCATTAAGAATATAGGCTTCCATTTCATCCCGACTCATTTCCGGCAGTGATTTTAAGACCAGCCGCAGGTTTTCACCGGTGGTTCGGTTAAAAAAGGAAAACGCCTGCTTACCCCGATTTCTAAAAATAAGATTACCTTTACCGGCACTGCAACCAAGAATAACTTGAACCCCATCAACACCGCAAGCATCATTTTCGCTGATCACAACCACTTCTTCATCTTCAGCAAAATTAATGCCCAGTGCTTTAATGGCTTCCTGGGAAGCCCGCACCCCAATTGCCAGTCCAGGACAGTGATGTCCGTGAAATTTGACACATTTTTCCCATAATTGTTCGTTTGTTTGTTGATTCATTTTTTTCTCCTCGTCCTTTAGAAAAATTTCAAAAAATAAAAGACCCGCAAAAACGAGTCTTCAGACACAAAGCTAATTTGTCTTAAATAAAACATGCGAAACACACATCGTTCATTTAAAAACAATCCTAATTCCTGTTTCCAAACAAGAATTATTAAGTTGTATATACATGCAATATTCTAACATGTAATCATTGAACAGTCAAATGCTAATTTCATAATTCAACTTAATTTAGTTCCCGCCCTATTCCCAGTGGTCGGCCGGGAGTCTAAATCGTACGATCAAGCACTACTTATTTTTCTGCATAAGGCTGATCAAACCGTTTCTCATAAGCCTGATTGCGCTTTAGATTACTGTCCCAGTAAAGGTTGGTGATCCCCGTTTTTGCTAGTAGTGAAAAGACCATATTGCCGGTTTTTGTGCCCTGACGCTTACCGGCCAAACGTTTTAACAAATGTTTATCAAAAGGCTGATCACTTCTAAACTGCTCCATCAAAGCCATCACAGCCTGCTGTTTTTTGCGATTCTGCTGCGGCGGCATCAAGCGAAACCCTTCACTCCCGGGGATCACAATGGTATCCACCAGCACAAAGCCCAGCTTTCTAGCAAGTATCTGATGATAGCGGGTAAGCACCTCAAGATGCACCGATTCAGGAAAGCCGGAATGAATGATAAAGGATACCTTCTTACCTGTCATCAATCCCTCACGGGTCGCCAATCGTTCAAAAAAAGCCTTGACGATCCCTGGCATCGCATCAACGTAAAGCGGGTAGATAAAGACCATGTGACCATAGCTGGCTATGGTGTCCAGATACGCTTGATGTTTAGAGGCCTTCATCAGTAGAATCATTTTATCCTGATCGGTTGAAAACCATTTGGCAATGGTTGTGGAATTACTCTTTTCCCCTCTGGGCGAGCCATTACATATCAGCAAGTTCATAATCTGGCGCTCCTTTCTCATCAAGTATTCTGAAGCTCTTTAATTCACTGCCAAAGTTCAGCGCGACCCGTTTAAAATAGTCTTCAATCAAATCGACCTCATCCTTTTCTACGGTATGATCAACGATCAGTCGGGTGTGAAGCAGCGGCGTGTTTTGATAGCGCGGGTAATGATGTGATTCGTTCTGGTAGACCCGAATATAGGGTAAAAAATTGGGGATCAACCGATCCATGGTTTTTTTTAGGGTCGCTGTGACGAAGCCAAGCCGGACATTAGCTACAAAAACAAGATGATCAGTCTTGACAAAGCTTTTCAAAATATCCTCTTGTTCATCTTTGATGCGGCATTTCCCCGGCGTTTTCAGCCAGCAATCCCAACAACCAAGACAATCGGCTATTCTTTTTTCGCGCAGCTTAAAATAATCAACCGTATCGCCTTTTTGATTGAGGAGTTCTAATTCCTGTTCCAGTTTTGTTTCCTGAGCCATTGTCAAGTCTTCTTGATCAAGCCCATTTAATACACATACTCGCATAATCGCCTCACCTGTCTTCCATTTTTTATTGCTTCTATTCTTAACCCCAAAAAACCCAATTGCTCAAAGATTTTACATGACACGGGTTTCACAGGTTCTGGACGTTTCATCTGTCAAGTCAACGCTGCTGGTTGGCTTAACGCTTCACATATGGTCGCTCGACTTTTCCGGGTGCTTGACTTCCTTTTGATACTAGCTCGATCGTTATCCCTTCCATCCGGTAACCCAAACCTTCAGTTCCGGCTGCTTCTCCATTCTTTGCCCAATCAAGCCAACCGATATTCTCGACATGAACCTGATAGTAAACATCAAAAATCTCGGCCTCCGTTCCGGTTAGCTCAATTTTAATGGCTTCCAGGCGCAGCGACTCCCCCGTCGTGCCACTTAATCCTCCGTTCTCCACAAAATCCTGCCAGCCCTGATTTTCAACATGGGTTTGATAACGAACCCCAATATCGTAGTCGCTGCCATTGGCATTGAGTTCAATGGCTTCTAATCGAAGTGATTCTCCGACGGTACCACTGACTTCACCATTATTCACGATCGCCTGCCAGCCGTTATTTTGAACGTGGGTACGATAAGAGAGGGTTAATGGCTCTTTCTGTCTGACCTGGGCCAAGGCTTGATCCAGTTGAATCAGGCCATAGCCGTAGTGATCGTCGCGGCCTGGTTCACCCAGATCGATGGCCGTTTCTTTTAAAATCGTCTCGACCTCAGCCGCCGAAAGCGTCGCATCCGCTGCCACCAGAACCGCACCGGCGCCAGCTACAACAGGACATGAAAGGGATGTCCCGGACTCCGTGATATAATCATCCTGAGCCCACAGGGTCGTGGTCTCAACCCCTGGCGCGCAAAGATCAACCATTTCATTATACTGGGAAAAGTCACCAATCACATTGTCGCGATCGGTGGCACCAACCGAGATGACATTGTCATAGGCCGAAGGAATCGTAATTTTGCCAGCATTTTCGGGATCGGCACCATCATTTCCAGACGCCGCCACTAAAATCTTTCCCATGCTGGCCGCATAGGCGATGGCAGTCTCTAGAACCGTCGACACCTCATATCCCGCAAAGCTCATATTGATAACCCGCACCTCGGGTCGATTGGCGGCATGATAAAGGGCGGCACAGGCATAACCCAGGTTGGCCTCATTATCTTCTACCGTTTCACCCCCAACCCGGTAGGGGGCAATTTTAATATCGGCGTTGCCGGCCACTCCAGCGATGCCGATCTCATTATTGGCAATCGCTGCAATACAGCCACTGATCGCGGTGCCATGACCAACCACATCGATCGTCTCAGTTTGTCCGGTGACATAATCATAACCATCGACGGACTTGCCCATGATATCCGGGTGCTTGGAGTTAAGACCGGTATCAAGAACCGCCACGACGACAGACTCTTGATTGTTAACCTGATCCCAGGTCTTATCGGCGCCGATCGCTTCAAATTGCCAGGCTTGCGCTAACATTGGATCATTGGGCAGGCTCGCAAATTTGAGGTACGTATTTTTTTGAGCAGCCAGCACATGGGGATTCTTTAACAACTCTACCACCAGTCCATCAACCTGACTTCCATCCTTGACCTTGATGATATCAACCTGATCACTTAGTTTTTCGCCGGCTTCGATCTGATTCGTTGTCAGTCCCAGATCTTTAATTCCACCTTGATTCTGATAAATTATAACAATTTGGTCATCAATCTTAGCATCATGATCCAAGTCTTTAACTTGATGATAACTCAGGATATCTTGATTGGCGGCAACCGCTCCGATTGGTAAACCAGAAAAGATTAACAGCACTATGAGCAAAATGATAGACTTCTTAAATTTCATCGTATACCTTCTTTTAAATTTTTATTATGTCTCGAGCTTGTGTGGAAGCTGTGATCTATCCCTGCGATCTACCCCAAGTCATTTTTTTATCAAATTAACTTGACCTGTCTGGATCAAGGTGATAAATTCTATTTATAAAATTAGTGGTAATTGCGAATGTGTCCTAATCTTTGTGCGCAGCTTTGAGGTTTAACCATTCTACAATTACCAGGAAAATTATTGGAGGTAACCTATGGAATGGAGTCAATCTTTTGAACAGGATCATGAGCCAACACTCGCCGAGATGATCAGTTTCGTCAATAACCCCCTCTGGGTTTCTTTGCAAAGCTTTATTGAAAGCATTTATCACATCAAACCGATCATGAATTACAGCCGCTGTTCCGCCCAGCGCGGCTGGAATCTGAAGTACCGGAAAAGCAGCAAATCCCTTTGTGTGCTCTATCCAATGGATGGTTATTTTATCGCGCTGGTGGTGATTGGAAACAAGGAGCTCAACGAAGCTGAAGCCTATCTTCCCCAGGCCAGCCCAGAAATTCAAGATTTATTTGCCCGAACCCCCTTTGCTGCCGGCGGCCGATGGCTGATGATTCCCGTGACCTCTGAACGGATTCTGGAAGATGTGAAAAATCTCATTCAAATCCGTGTCCAGCCCAAGCAATGATACAAATTCTCTAAATCATTTGCTAAATAAACAATAATAAGCTTACTGCCATCACGATCATTCCGGCAACAAGTCCATAAATCGATAAATGATGTTCGCCGTACTCTCTTGCCGAAGGAAGCAATTCATCTAATGAGATGAACACCATTATCCCGGCTACAATAGCAAATACAATCCCCATCACCGTTTCCGTCAAATACGGCATTAATAGTAAATAGCCGACCAATGCCCCTAGTGGCTCTGAAAGCCCGGATAAGAAAGAGTAGAAAAAAGCCTTCTTTTTGCTTCCGGTTGCATAGTATATCGGAACGGATACCGCAATTCCTTCCGGAATATTATGTATGGCAATCGCAACCGCAATCGGGATGGCAACATTAGGTTCATGAAGCGCGGCAATAAAAGTAGCTAAACCTTCGGGGAAATTGTGAATGGCTATCGCCAGTGCTGTAAACATCCCCATTCTTAGCAGCTTATGATTTTTTTTGGCTTCTTCGCGCTTTTCTATTTGTTCCTGGTGATGGGTATCGGTTGGGTGGTCACTATTGAGCTCTTCGATGCTGTGTAACTCGTGGGGGTTTTCCGAGCTGGGGATCAGTTTATCAATAATTGCAATGATCAGCATACCTCCAAAAAAGGCGATAACGGTAACCCAGGAACCGGTTTTAAGACCAAGTTCACTAATTAAGCTATCTTGTGCCTTGAAAAATATTTCAATCATCGAAACATAAATCATAACCCCCGCTGAAAAACCAAGACTTATTGCTAAAAATTTAGTATTGGTTTTCTTGGTAAAAAAAGCCAAAGCACTGCCGATACCAGTACATAAGCCAGCAAACGTTGTTAGCATAAAAGCAAATAATACATTATTCATGGGAACCTCCGTCAGTTTATTTGTGTTGAGATTACAACTGCGCTCCGATTATAAAAGATCCCTGTGTTTCGCAGTTGTTAATTTAAACGTATTATACCTGATATTCTCTCACTTAACAACAAAAAGCGCGGTGGTTCTCCAAAGGGTCAACACGCCAAAACCACGCAAAAAAAAACAGCCCTAATCGGCTGCGTCGTAACATTTTTATTGATTTTTTTACTAATTTTTGAAATGGCGGAGAGAGAGGGATTCGAACCCTCGGTACGCTTACACGTACACACGCTTTCCAGGCGTGCTCCTTCGACCACTCAGACATCTCTCCTCAGGTAGAACAAAAAACTATTCAAATTTTTCATGCTTACTGATTATACGGCAGCGCGTGATAAAAGTCAATCTTTTCTTTGTCAAACCCCTTTGATTCTACGCCAGTTCGTTTAAAAAGCCATCGGACTTAACTCCAATGGCTTTTTTTTATTTTAACTACGCTCTAATAACTGGGCTGTCTTAACTGGGAAGATTTTTAATCATATTGATAAATTCACGTTTTATTTCTGGATCAAAATGCCCTTCGATTTTTTCCAGATGGGTCAGCGGATGCTGATTTAGCGCTTGGGCTTCGCCTTCCGATGAGGTCAACCGGTCATAGTAGCTGGCAACCGCCACCACCCTTGCCAAAAAAGGAATTTCTTCCCCTTTTAGTCCCTTGGGATAGCCACTGCCGTCCCATCTTTCGTGATGGTGGAGCACCGCATCCGCCAGCGACATGGTATCATCGAAGGCATTGAGAAGCCGATAGCCCATAATCGGATGCTTCTTGATTTCTGATATTTCTTCCTCAGTGCGTTCACTGTTCGCTTCCAACAAGTCCTTATGCAAGACAATCTTGCCAATGTCATGGAAATAACCGGCCAATTTGAGCCGTCTGATTTTAACATGGGGGAGTTCCATGGTTACCCCTAGATCATGACACCATTGGCTGACTCGTTGGGCATGTTCCTCTTCCTGAGGACTATCGCTTTGCAGAGTCGTAATAATTGAATCGAGGGTGGCGCTTTTAAAATCATCCCGTTCCAGAATCTTGGCGGCATACATTTTTTCTTCAGCGGACTCCAGGCATTCCATAATGCTCTGCGCCATCGCTGTTTTGACATCACAGCCCAGCGAAATATTCCCTTTAATGACCTTTACCCCATCTCGGGCAAACTCGGTTTTGATCCGCTTTTTAATCAGTCTCGCCTGTTCAATGGTAGTTTTAGGCAACAGGATGACAAATTCATCGCCACCCCAGCGGGCGATAATATCATCCGCCCGACAGGTTCTGCGCATCACATCGGCGATTTTTTTTAAGAATACATCGCCATGGGCATGCCCAAAAATATCATTGGTCAATTTTAAACCGTTGACATCGCCCATGATAATCGCAATCGGCAGGTTTCTTTCAGTGTCCAGTCGTAGTAATTCTTCTTCTAGAAAGCGGCGGTTATAAAGCCCGGTCAAGGCATCGTGAAAGCTTAAATACTCAATTTCTTTACGTTGCTGATTTTTCTCAGAAACATCTCGGAACACCAGCACAATGCCAACGGTTTCGCCCTTTTCATTCTTAATTGGTGCGGCACTGTCTTCAAGACAAAAGACCGATCCGTCTTTTGCCGTCAACACTGCATGATTTTTAAGTTCCTGGGTCTGATCGGTCGCCATTGCGGTGATGATCGGATCCTCAATCTTGCTACGGCGGTCTTCATGCGACAAAACAAAAACCTCGGTATATTGTTTTCCTCGCGCTTCTTCATTAGTCCAACCGGTCAGCTGCTGAGCCACCTTATTGAGCATTTCAATTTTGCCGGTGGGATCAACCACCATCACCCCATCGCCAATCGAGATTAGCGTCTGAAAATATTTGCTGCGCTCTTCAAACAGTTTTTTTTGAATAATCCGTCTTTCCTGATTGGTTAGCACCCCGTTCATCAGCACCGTCATTTCATCGACATCATTGTCGTTATAGCCCTCTGCGTTACCAGCAAAACAAACAACAGCTTTGATTTTCTCATCAATAAAAATCGGGATGGCTGTAAAGTTACCGGCAATTATCCGACCCCCGGGATGTGCCTGCTCAGCGATCACCTCAGTGCCATCCATATTCATAACAATCGGCTTACGCTGGCGTACTGCTTCACCCCACACCCCGGTCTCTTCCAATCGGTAGGTCAGCTGCGGTGCTACCATGTCCACACCGCTAAGCAATCCTTTTGACCAGACCTTCAGGGTTAATTCCTGTTTTTTCTCATTATAGAAGCAGATATAACCAATCTTACTTTCGGTTAGCTTGAGGGCTTCGTGCAACACATATTCCAACTGTTTTTTATCATTTCTAAAATTTTTACTTAATACATTAACTAGAATCTTATTTCGAAAAAGCACCCGCTCCTGTTTTCTAATCAGTTTTTCCTCATCTGTAAGTTCCCGGATAAAAGCCCCTACCCCGGTTTGGTTTTCGCTTAATTTCACCGGAAATTTTTTCATCTTATAAATGCGGTTTTTATGCTTTTCTTCATATGCAATGATCTCGTTGCGCTCAATAACCTGGCGATCCGTTTTTATCATCGCCGGACCAAAGGGGCCTGCCTTCAGGGCTGAATCCTCCTGACCGATGATCTCCTGAACCGACTTCTGATAATGAGCTTCTGCAGCTTTGTTAATGAACAGATAATTCAGATCATCATCCTTTAAATAGACAACTGTTTCAACTGCATCGATAAAGGCATCGCGGACATCCTCAACATTTTTTGTCAGCATTTTTTGATTTATCAGTTTTTTGTTGCTTTGGACTAAAAACACAGCAAGAATCACGACTGCACTTATTAGTCCAACGATCAGTAGTATACACGCCGCTACTGGTTCCATTCTTTTAGCTCCTCTTCCAACCTACTATACCCATGCTAAGATCATATAAAAAGCGCTAAAATGATTATTTAGCATTTGTAAAGGTTTGCTTTTTGCTGTTGATCTCATTATTATATAATAAAATTAAATATATTCCTATTTTTTTATATCAAAAATCGTTATTTTTATTTTTTATTGTCATAAGCAACAATAGTCGCCTCGCGTAAGGCGGTAGAGCAAAATCCTCAACCACATCCCTTGACGAAGCGACTGTTTTCTTATTCATCGATATCGACTCGTGTCAAGCTGAGCTCCCCATGTCCGTTACGATTAAATCTATCTATCGAATTTTAGTCAATGATTTCCAGAATTTCTGCCATTTTTCTTCTTGTTTTAGGTCGATGGTCTCTATTTTTGTAACCAAAGGCGATCATGCAGGATAGTCCAAAGTGTAGGGGGTCAAGTATGCCTTCTTTAATTAAAACCGCTTCGACCTTTTCGGTATTAAACCCTTCCATCGGAGTGGAATCGACTCCTAGCATCGCCGCCGCAGTTAGCATATTTGCCAGCGGAATATAGGTTTGTTTACAAACCCAGTCAAAAAAAGCCCGATCATTTCCAACGATTTTCAGATCGTCCTCCTGAAAGCTCTTGAGCTTATTTTTACGCGCCTGTCTCAAATCCTCGGTAAAATGCTGGATATCGTTCATCATATATTCGACATAGCTGGAATCAGGATGGAGATCAATCGGTTTTTTTGCCAGAATCAACACAAAATGACTGGCACCCTCTAAACTAACCTCTGCTCCCCAGGCAAAGGGCTTTATTTTTTCGCGCAGCTCCCGATTATTCAGCAACACAAATTTCCAGGGTTCCAACCCCATCGAGCTAGGAGACAATCGAGCCGCCTCCATAATCACCGCAAAATCTTCATCGCTGACCTTTTTGTCTGCATCATACCCCTTGCAGGTATAGCGGTTATTAAATATATTCCGAATCAGCTCTCTCGTTTCTTCTTTATTCATCTCAACTAACCTCCAATTTGCTTTTAATATTCTATTTATATTCCCTTTTAAACGCCACTTTACCAAACATTGTTTATTTTTTCTTGTACCTGCCTAGTTTCTAGTCACTGTTTATTTTTGCGATATTCGGGTAAATTAATTAAACCATCTTAATCTATCTGATTAAACGTGAAAGAAGGGGATCTGTATGAATGTAATTGAAATCAATCAGCTGACAAAATATTATGGAAAGCATCGAGGCATCGAAAATGTATCCTTTTCTGTGGACAGCGGTGAAATTTTTGGTTTTATCGGCCCTAACGGAGCCGGTAAATCCACTACCATTCGAGCCCTGCTGTCGCTGATTCATCCCACCAGCGGGTCGGCCACAATTTTTGGCAAAGACTGCATTAAATACGGCAGCGAAATCCGCCGAGACATCGGCTACCTGCCTTCGGAGGTGTTTTATTATGAGCACATGAAGGTTCGTGAAGTGCTCAACTATTCGGCCAGCTTTTATGATAATGTCGACTACCGCCGGATCGAAAGTCTCTCCGAGGTGATGGATCTTGATTTAAACAAGCGTATTGACGACCTGTCTTATGGGAACAAAAAGAAGGTTGGCATTGTTCAGGGACTACTCCATGAGCCCCGGTTAATTATTCTCGATGAACCCACCGGAGGACTGGATCCACTGATGCAACAGAAATTTTTTGACCTGATTCGGGCGGAAAACCAGAACGGTGCCACGGTTTTATTCTCCTCTCATATTCTTTCTGAGGTTCAAAAGCTGTGCGGCCAGGTTGCCATCATCAAGGACGGTACCATTGTTAGTGTCGAAAATATCCGGGACATGCAAAAGCATAATTATAAAAAATTCACCCTCGATTATAAGGGCATTATTGATGTGCACCACTTTAACCTCGAAGGTGTTACCAATCTAACCGTTAATGAAAACAGCCTGCATTTTTTATTTAAAGGCGATATTAATCGGATAGTTGAGCGGCTTCAGGGTCAAAATCTGTTTAATCTGCTGGTTGAGGAACCTAGTCTTGAGGAAATTTTTATGCATTATTACCAGAAGGAGGATCAACCATGAACATCTTAAAGCAGGAGTTGCGGATGGGTCGAAAAGCTTTGGTGGCCTGGTGTATCTCTCTGATTGGGATTTTAAGCCTTTTCATGCTGCTTTACCCGTCGATTTCCGACCAGTTGGAAGAATTTCAGAAGGTTTTTCAGAGTTTCCCGATTGAATTTCAACAAGCGGCTGGGGTTGCCGACCTTGATCTTTCGAGCATTCTGAGTTTTTATCAATTTGCCCTGACCTATGTTTTGCTGGCCGGTGCTATCCAGGCCATGAACATGGGTGTTTCGGTTATTTCTGCCGAAGTCCGCGAAAAAACCGGCGACTTTTTGTTTGTTAAACCGGTCAGCCGAAACCGGGTGATTTCGATGAAAATCCTGGCGGTTCTGGTTCAGATTCTGATTACCAATGCCGTCGTTTTTACGACCGCTCTGATTCTGGTTACCCTACTCAGCACCGATTCCTATGATTTTAAGCTGTTTACCCTAGTGACCATGAGTTTGCTTTTTCTTCAAGTTTTCTTTGCCAGCCTGGGGCTCTTTGTGTCCGTTTTCTTAAGACGAATCCGAACCGTTTTACCCATTAGTATGGGAGTGGTCATTATTTTTTATATTATCCACCTGCTCAATGAAACATTAAAAGATGCAAAGCTGGGACTGGTATCCCCCTTTGACTATTTCAATCTCTCTGAAATAACCAAAAACATGAACTATGATTCACTGAATTTACTGTTATGGTTTGTTTTGGTGGGACTGTTTATCTTCTTAACCTACACGCTTTTTGCCAGAAAAGATTTGCCATCGATCTAGCCGAAAAGGAGGCGTAACCGATGAATGTGTTTAAAAAAGAAATGAAAGCCAATCTTAAGTCGCTGATCATCTGGTGCTGTGCTCAGGTTTTTATTATCTTTGCCGGAATGATGAAATACCAGGGCTTTGCCGATTCCGAGGTGGACATCAATGCCTTGTTTGATGCCTTCCCTAAGGAAATCATGGTGGTTTTTGGGATCGGTTCGGTGGATATCAGTAGGGTGGCCGGATACTATTCGGTCTTCTTTCTCTACTTTATGCTACTGGCTGCGGTTCATGCGGTCATGTTTGGGGCAGTCGTGGTATCTAAGGAAGAGCGCGACCACTGTGCTGATTTTGTTTATACCAAACCAATTCGCCGATTTCAGGTGATCAGCCCTAAACTGCTAGCCGGCGTTGTCAATATTTTACTCTTTAACATGGTGACCTTTGCCGCCTCGGTTTTTTTTATTGCCCAGCACAACAAGGGGGATGGCTTAATTGACAAGGTTTCGCTGACAATGCTGGCGCTTTTTATTCTCCAGCTGTTCTTTCTGGCTTTGGGTGCGATGTTTGGCGCCATCTTAAAAAACACCAAAAGAGCCACCGCCGTCGCCTCCGGACTGGTAATGGGTTTTTTCATCTTATCTGTCGTGGTAGATTTATACGATAAACTGGCCTTTCTTGCGATCTTGACCCCTTTTAAATATTTTGAAGGATCGACCATGATGATCAATGATCAGCTTTCCTTTAACTCCGCTGCAATTCTGCTGACCGTCACCCTGGTCTTTTTCGGATTGACCTTTGTGGCCTTTAATCGGCGGGACTTGAGTACCTAGGCTGTTTGTGATTACCTCAAATTCTTAAATAAACATTTTACTTCCGGCAGATCCCCAAAAGATGGTGTGGATCTGCCGGTTTTATGCTAAAATGATTAAAAGAATTCGAGGTAAGAAATGGAAATTTTTTCGACACTTGACACCTTGCAGAGCTTTCTTTTACAATTTGGCATCTGGACCCCGCTGGCGTTTTTTTTATTGCAGCTGCTCCAGATTATCATCGCTCCCATCCCTGGCGGCACCATTGGCCTGGTCGGCGGTGCCCTCTTCGGCACTGTTGGCGGTTTTCTGATCAGTGCTGCTGGTACCATAACCGGCTCGATCATCGTTTTTGTTTTGGCCAAGCGATTTGGGAGACCATTTGTTTTGCGCTTTGTCAGTCGGGAACTGATTGAAAAATATGATCACATCAAAGAATCCAAACTCAATACCGTTCTTTTTATGATTTTTCTCTTTCCGCTTTTTCCCGATGATATGCTTTGTTTTATCGCCGGCCTTTCGACCATGCCGTTAAAAACCTTTATCCTGATTGTCCTGTTGGCGCGAACTCCCAGTGTTTTTATCAATACCATGATCGGTGCTGGTATTATGGATGACAGCCCCACCCAGTTTGTTATTGCGGTGGCCGTTTATGCTGTCCTGATTGCCGTTCTTTACTTTAATCGTAAGCGGCTGGACACCTTTATCCAACACAGCAAAAAAATAGTGATCGAACTTCCCCCACCGCCTAAAATTGACAAGGAGCTTTAGATGACCGAGAAAACCAAAAAAGAACTGAACCGTTTGTACATGAGCGAACTGGTCACTGCCCTGGTCTGTGGCATGCTGATGTATTTGCTCACCGACTCCACCGGTCAACCCCTTGATCTGCGCCTGCTGATCCCCGGCGGGGTGCTAATTTTTATCATCCTTCAAAGCGCCGGCTATTGGTATTATCGGCATCAGCTGCTGGACAACCCCCGTACCCCAATGGACTGGGTGATGCCGGTTTTTTCGGTACTGAAAAAGTTGGATCTGGCTTTATTTGCCCTCTATCCGCTATACTTACTCTATCTGGTGCTTTTAAAACCCGAGGCCTTTTTTATGACCATGAACATTTTCGGCCTAATCCTTTATGCTTTTTCGATTATTGAATACTACAACTACTATTATTTCAGTGTCCAAATCGGATTAATCAAAAAGAAAGTTCCCGCTGAGCTCAGTCTGGAACTTTCTCAGTATGAAAAGACAAAACTAATTTAACGAAGGGTAACGGTTCTCCCCTGGGTCGAACCGTGGTTTCTACAAGATGACTTATTCTGTTTCTCTTTTGCACACCATCAATCCACTTTTTTTTGCGCTCCTGGCAGTTGCCGGTCTGCTGCTCTGGAAAGCCATTTATACCTTTAAGACCTACCCTGAGCTGCGCGGCAATGCCATCAAGGAAATGATCATTGGCGGTCTGGTTCTGACATTAATTCTTGGTATTTTTGTCGTGGTTCCACTGGTTGCCGGCATTACCCTTAAAGAGTCTGAGCTGTCCTTGCGGCTTCCCACCGGCTTCACCTTTGAGACCTATCCGGAGGCGGATATTCTTTCGGCCAAGCTAGTCAACCTGGATCAGACCGAGTACACGATTGCCAGAAAGGTGGTCGGTACTGAAACCAGAGATTATCGGGAAGGCATCTTCCTGCTCCAAAACGGTACCGAAGCTGCGGTCTTTGTCAATGGTAGTACCGCCATCCTGGTAGAAACGCCCAACCGAATCCTGCTGTTAGGACCAACTCGTTTTGATAAATTTCTCAAAAGTTTTGAAGAAAAATTGATTCCTGTTCAGCCCTGAAACTGGTAATTTTCAATCCTTACCGATAACCAAAAAAGCGTGCCTCTTCTGCAGATGGCACGCTTTTTTCTTGACTATTTTGTTTGACTATTTTGCTTCTTCGACTATGTTAGCAACCCGACCGACCTGACCATCGGTGAGCATCACCTTGATGCCGTGGGGATGATTCGGGCTTTTTGTCAGCAGTTTGCCGACCCGACCCTGGGTTAGCTTACCGCTACGCTGGTCAGCCTTTAGCACAATCTCAACTAAGGCACCAATCTTAACATCGCTTCTTTTCTGTCCGTTCATGCCGATTCCTTTCGGGCTTCTTCCAGGGCAATAACCAGCTGATCCATACAGGATGTGGGTTTTTTTCCACAGGTCTGTCCTTTAAACATCGCCATGATTTCAGTGGCCAATTTTCCATCAAGCAGCTTGACCAAGGCTTTTAAATTGCCGTCACAGCCACCTTCAAAGAGCAGTTCACTGACTACATCACCGCTTAGCTTAAATTGAATGTTACGAACACATACGCCCTGTGGTTTATAATTTAATGTCATTTTTTCCTCTTTCTATTTTAGTACATTTTCCAATCTGTTTTTCATTTGTTTGGCATAATCCTCAATCGGATGGACATACTCTTCATCCATAAAACGGGAATGGATGATAAAATCCGCTGTTGCCAGATTATTGGCAACTGGAATATCGTAGACCGTGGCAATCCTGAGCAAGGCCTTAATATCCGGGTCGTGGGGCTGGGCTTCCATTGGATCCCAGATAAAGATTAACATATTAATTTTTCCATCAACAATCCGAGCCCCAATCTGCTGATCACCGCCTAACGGGCCACTCTGAAAAATCTGTACCGGTAGTCCGGTTCGTTCCTGAATCAGGCGTCCGGTGGTACCAGTTCCACATAGAAAATGGCTCTTCAATATTTCTTTGTTCCGGACTGCCCAATCGAGCAACTCTGCTTTTTTTCCATCATGGGCGATTAAGGCAATTTTCTTGGTTTTTTCAATTGTAACATCGATATATTCTGTTTCCATTGCTTACCTCATTCATTTTTTTGCTCTTTTTCTTATAATTCACAAGAAACGCTTATTTTTCGACTTCAAAATCCAGCAGTTTGACATCTTTTGATAAAAACCCCGGCTTCACTTTCTCTTCCTTAACATAGTCGGTGCTTAAATATTTCTTATTGTCATCGGCAAAGACGGTAACGACGACCGCACTGGGGTCTTCTAATCGATCCTGGGCTCGGATCGCGGCGATAAAGTTGGCGCCGGAGGAAATCCCCACGCCCAGCCCCAATTCCTTGGAAAGCTTCTGCGCCATGATAATCGCGTCCCCATCATCAACTGTAATAATATCGTCCAATTCATCCAATTTTACCAGATCTGGAACAAATTCATCTGATATTCCCTGAATCCGATGTTCGCCAACCTTATATCCGGTTGACAAGGTTGGCGAACTGGTTGGTTCCATCGGATAAGCCTTAAATGCCGGATTTTTCTCTTTGAAGTATCGCCCTATTCCCATCACCGTGCCTCCAGTTCCGACCCCAGCGACTAATGCCTGCGGTGTTACCCCAAAAGCCGCCAATTGGCGATCAATTTCCGGAGCGGTGCGTTGATACTGAGCCTGGGTATTTTCTTCATTAGAAAATTGGCAGGGCAAAAAGGCATTAACTTTGGCTGCCAGCATGCCACATTGGGCAATACTCCCTAGAAAACCACCCTCTTCTTTCGAAACTAACCGCACTTCGCCACCATAACTCCGGATCAGATTTTTTCGTTCGTCACTCATCCAGTCGGGCATGTAAATCACCACCGGATGTCCCAAACAAGTGCCAACCGCGGTAAATGCGATTCCGGTGTTGCCGCTGGTAGCCTCGACAATGGTTTCCCCGCCATCAATCTCGCCTTTTTCATAGGCTTTTTTGAGAATATGCAAGGCGACCCGATCTTTAATACTGCCAGTGAGATTATAGTGCTCTGCTTTGGCGTAAACACTGCGGGGTTGACCCTTGTATAAAAAATTAATTTTTAGTAAGGGTGTCTGACCGATGAGCTTCTCTAATGCAATAAATTTTTCTTCATTATCCATTGTGCCTACCCTTCAACGTATTTTATCAGCCATCTATCTTAATTATATTTTCCTATCTACTTGTTTTTTATTCTGGCATTGATATAATCATACTAAAATAAAGCAAATAAATCAATCTTTATCAGGAGGTTAATGCATGATCGTCGGTTTAACCAAGAATCAGCAGATTCCCACAAAAGAAATGAATCGCAATAGCGGTCGGGCTGTTCGTGAAAAAATCCCTTTTTCAGCACAAGCTATTTTTCATCCAGTAGATCGTGACGCCGTTGCTATCATTGAGAGTCAGAACTATTTTCGCATTCCCGAACTCATCCCGATGCGCCACAAAAAAATGATTGGATCACCCTTTGCCTTTTTCCGGGGAACGGCTCTCTTAATGGCTCATGATTTATCCGCTCAAGCCCAGTCCGGCATTCATGTGACAATCTGTGGTGATGCCCACGTTGGTAATTTCGGATTCTATGCCTCACCAGAACGGCGCCTGATTTTTGATCTCAATGACTTTGATGAAGCTGCCCCTGGCCCCTGGGAATGGGATTTAAAGCGTCTGATCACCAGCATTATGCTCTGTGCCGATGAACTCGGCTTTGAAGCTAAAAAGACTCAGGAAGCAGTGCTTCAAACGGCAGCATTCTACCGCAAAGGTCTTGACTTGATGTCGGACATGACCTCACTTGAACGCTATTTTATTCTTGGTGATGAAGAACTTTTTCTCGAGCGTTTTTCTGATTCCTCCCGGGAAGAATTTGAAAAAATTATAAAAATAGCCAAAACCAGAACTTCCAGTCAACTGGTCTCAAAAATGACCAGAACCGATTCTTTTGGACGCCGCGTCTTTATTGAGAATCCACCGATTATGACCCGTATCGATTCCAAACGCATTGACGAAGTGGCATTATATTTCAAGCAGTATTTAAACACCGTTCGTCCTGACATAGAAATGCTCTTGTCTCAACATGTTTTAACCGACATTGTCCAACGAATAGTGGGGGTCGGCAGTATCGGCACCCGCTGTTACCTGCTTGCTCTGACCTGCGAAGACGAAAGCCATCTTATTTTACAGATCAAACAGGCGAATGAATCGGCTATTGTTCAGCACAACCAAAATAACTTCACCACGCCAGATACCATGGCTCATAATTTAGGCAATGGCTATCGAGTGGTTCGCCATCAGCAGATTCTCCAGGCTGTCGCGGATCCTTTTCTCGGGTATTTTTCTGCCGCAACGGGGATGGATTTTTACGTTCGTCAGTTTCGTGATATGAAAGGCACCGTTGATCTGTCTGAACTCGATTTTGAAACCTTTAAGCAATATGTCATTAATTGTGGCGTAGCTCTGGCGCGTGCGCACGTACAAAGCCCTTATGCCAACTGGATTATTGGCTATTTAGGCTCTGACGATGGTTTTGATCAGGCTATTTTTGACTGGTGTTTAGGCTATTCCGAACAAGTTTATCGGGATTATGAAAGCTATCAGAACAGTATGCGCAGCAGTTAAAAACGATCGTCGCTCCTTGAAAATGTCCCTAGTACGGACATTTTTTCTTGCTTTTTATTTTTTCTTGCTTTTTATCTCAATATCCGTTATAGTGTTAGCTAGCGAGACTAATGTCTTTGCCATTCTTCGTGTGTTCGTGACCTTCCACACGTAAAACAAAACTAAAGGAGTTTTTTTTATGCGAAAAATTAGTGTTCTTTTTGTTACCCAGGCGGCTGTCATTGCCGCGATGTACGTGGTGCTGACCTTTGTCTCAAGCTCCATGGGTTTAGCCAGTGGTGAAATTCAGATTCGTCTATCTGAGATGCTCTGTATCCTACCGGCCTTTACACCAGCTGCCATCCCAGGTCTTTTTCTTGGCTGTTTACTGAGCAATCTTTTAACCGGCTGCACTGTCATTGATATTGTCTTTGGTAGCCTGGCCACCCTGATTGCGGCGGTTCTCAGTTATCAGCTGAGAAATCATAAATACCCGCTGCTAATCACCATCCCACCTGTTGTTGTAAACATGCTCGTCGTACCATTTATTCTCAAATACAGTTACGGCGTCCCTTTACCAATCCCCGTGATGATGGCCACTGTCGGTATTGGTCAAGTCATTTCCTGTATGGTCTTGGGGTCAGTACTTTACTTTGCGCTGGATAAACGTCGGGTTATTTTTTATCAGAGTTAAATACGACTATAAAAAAAGAGATAGCCAACAATGTTTGTTGGCTATCTTTTTTTTTTATATTTTTCGCCACATGGCTCGTTGTTTCACGCAAAAAAAGTCCCGCAATGTCCTATCCTCCCAGGCAGTTGCCCACCAAGTACTTTCGGCGCTGGAAGACTTTACTGCTGTGTTCGGTATGGGAACAGGTGTGGCCCTTCCGCCATCGTCGCGAGACTAGTTTAGCTTTGTTTCAGGCGATTGTAAATCGCCTGAAACAAATAGGTTCAATGGAGCGTTAGCGGTTGAACCGGCTAAACTGTCCATCTTTTTTTCTAAAAATAATCCTTAAATTAATCAAAATATTTTTAGAGAAAAAGATGTTCCTTGTCCCTACTTGCTATAAATATTCAGTTCTTGTTTGTTTCAACTTTTCTATTATACGTCGTCTCATTTCGTTTGTCAATCTTTTTTTTATTTTATTTTCCCATCAATTCCTGTATCAATGTCTGTGCTTTCAATAGGCTCTTTTCTACCTCAAATGAACTGTCAGCTCTGAAAATACACGGGGTTTGTCCCAATTCGTTTTGATATTCGACGACCAGCTTATTTCTCTTTGCTTTTTCATAATCAGTTTTGTCTTTTTTGAATTCGTCCTTGAAGCAAGTCGCCTGCCAGTTCTGATTCTTCTCAATATCAATGGCTGAAGCAAGGGTTACGGATTTTATATCCAGAAATGTGATGGTAAACTTGGGTCCCATTACAGAAAAGTCAATGCCCGCTTCATGAATTTCCAGGGTTCCTTTAATGGACTTTTCAAATTCTTTATAACCGCCCAGATAGCTGGCCATGATGGACATTTTTATATCCGAAGTGTTCTTACCCCAGGAAAACAATTTCTTTTTCCTTTTGATCCCGTGATTATTTTCAATTTCCTGTTTTAGTACCTGGTCAACTGTTTTATCTTCATTGAGATAGTTATAGATGACATTGATATTTTTTTTATTCACACCACGATCATTCATCTGAACATTTGAGATCAGTTCCGATCGGACAGTGACTTCAGTCGTCTGATCATCAACATTTTTAAGCTTAACTGTAATCCGTTGTCCATTAGCGGCAAAAACAATCTTCGTATGGAAAACAATCAAGCTTTCCTCTTTATCCGCGATATGGTTTTTTAGTTCATATTTACTGGTGTTAAACACCCTTAAATACGCTTCACATTGGTCTTTTGACCGATTAATGACGCGAGTTTCTTCACTGTGTTTCCCCATAAGGTCTATCTCCCATCTTCCTATCGGTTATTTGCGTAAGGGTGTCATTTTTGATGATTTTCTCCATCAAGCCGATGAGCTTTTCTTCACAGCTTTCAATGGTAAATTCATCGGTTCTTAAAAAATCAAAATAGCTTTTTGAACGAGCCACCGTGATGATCTGAGCCTGCTTGACCAAATCAACAAAAATGCTGTTTTGATCGAGATCCAGATCGAAACTTTCCGGGCACAAAAAATAGTCCAGATCAATATCAAGAATCAAATCCTCGCCGCTGATCTTTTTAATTGGCAGTTTGATGTTTTTAAACATCCTATCTTCAAGGCTTCCAAATTGGTTTTCCGGAACCAGATAGTGACTACCCCTGGAATAATTATGTTTTTCCATGCAATTGATCATGTGGTAATCGCTTAGATAGCCCAATGCCATAGCGGTATTAATATGCTCGTCATTGCGCATCCGATCGATCACCATTCGAATACTATCCAAATTAAGCGGCTCCAGTGATGACATGATTCTCTGCTGAAATTTTGCGACGAGTTCCGCTTCCCGATTGGGGTCAATGGCTATCGCTTTTTGATAAGCCCACAGCCAGAACGGCGGGTTGGTGTCGGGATGATAATCGATACTCACCAACACCATCGGGCGTCTTCGGTTTTTATAGACACTTCCCCAAATCAGGAGCACATATTGGTGGTCGTCTACCACTCTGATGTCCTTACCCTCGATACTCAGGCAGCGTGGCTTTATGTTATTATTACTCATATCACGGCCTGCTCTCGCCTTATCCAAAAGTTTTAGTCAATATATGAACGGATTCGTAATTCTGCCCCGACCGATTTACTGATTCGTCGGCAGGCTTCCTGATCCTCAATGGGCAGAATATCGACGATGGTTAAGACTACCTTGGTATACCTTCCGGCTCGTCGGGCAAATTCTATCAGCGCTTCATAGGCATCTTCAAATACCGGCCGGCATAATTCATCATATTCTTTTTTGTTCTTAGCATTTAAGCTGATCGACACCACATCAATGGCATCTTTCAACAGCGGGGTCATATCTTTTTTATAAATCAGATTGCCATGACCATTGGTATTAAGCCGAATTGGGATAGCATGGATCTTCTTCACTTCTTTTGCAATGGCACAGATTTCGTCCAATCGATAGGTCGGTTCGCCATACCCGCAAAAAACCAGCTCCTCATATTGATCCAGATTACGTTTTAATATATCTTCTTGTATTTCTTCCTGAGTTGGTTCTTTCTCCAGCCAGAGATCATCAACTCCGTTGACTGTGGGTTCATCTTTTCTTACGCAAAACGTACAAGCGTTGCTACATCGATTGGTTATGTTCACATATAAAGACTTCCCTAATTCATAGGTAATCGTCATTTTCTTCTCCTCCAGAGATCTATTTATCGTTTATTCCACTTCGCTATCCATTATCTGCAAAACTATTTACGAGACATTGGAGCAGGTGGTCTAATTATTTGATTCACTTATTGCTTTCAAGCAAAACTATAAAAAGTTATCAACATTTTACCATATCTAACGATGATGTCACGTAAAATCATTATTTTCTATCAACATCACCAATTATTCCTCTTGTCATTTGGAAATATTTAAGATTTCTTGCGGGCAAATCGCCATATCTCAGTAACTCAGACAATAGAAAAGCACATTTATCAATCTTGCTAGTTGATAAATGTGCTTTCCTGACTTTTTCTTAATTTCTTAAAAAACCGGACCGACAAGCTTTAAGTCACAGCCTTCACATGTCCAATCAAGACCGATGCCGTTCATCTTACCGCCACATTGGGGGCAGATCCCGGTTCCACTTTTGGGGTAGGTATATTCAGTCAGTTCCATTTCAAGTATTTCTACCCCATCCGTCTCAGGTTGTTTTTTAAATTTTTCAATGGTTTTTCGCGACATTTAATTTCTCCTTTGTATTCGATTAATAATCCTTATTCCATTATAGACCATCGCTTCTGCGCTTACAAATCATTTATAGGAAAAAATTGCGTCGACTTTAGGGATTAATCCTGCTTATTGATCAATAATGCCGCTTTCCACTGCTCTTCTTTAAAACCGATGAGAACTGTATTTTCTAAAATGATCAACGGTCGTTTTACCAACATCCCATTGGTACTCAAGACCTCGGCCATCTGATCTGGCGTCATTGTTTTGACTTTATCTTTTAAAGCCATTTCCCGATAGACCAGACCGCTGGTGTTAAAGAACTTTTTAGCATCTCCCTGGTATCGTTCCATCCAGTTTAACAATTCGTCTTTTTGGGGGCGATTCTCGACAATATGCCGCTCTTCAACATCAATCAGGTTTTCTGACAAAAACTTCTTTGCTTTCTGGCAGGTTGAGCATTTGGGGTAACATAAAAATAATGGTTTCATTGCTTGCCTCAATTCTATTGACTTTTCTCTAATTTCGATTTTTGGACCCGATCATTGGCAATCCCCTGAGGGAGCGTCACTTCAAATAATTTTTTTCCAGTATTAAAATCAATCTCCGAAATTGCCGCATTCGCTTCTTTTTGCAGACCCCAACCAATACTATAAACTTCAATATTATCTCCGATTTTTTGAGCACTTCCGTAGGCCAGAGCGGTTTTTCCGGGGATCTTGTATTCCTGATAGTCCAGTATTTTTTTATTGACTTCATCGAGTTTGATCTTCAGGATACGGGTTTGGCCAGTGCTTAAAGCATTGTCAAAGACCGTTAAATAACCTTCAGCGGTAATATCCAGATCCGTTTGACCAGATGTTTTTTGTTCTGGCGACATTCCAAATTGATCACCATTACCGGATAACTTCCAGATGACTGCCTTGGTTTCTCGATCAATTTTCATAATCGTATTCATATTACCAAAGGATACAATCAGATTCTGATCAGCAGGATCGATAATCATCCGGTTAAAACCCGAATAATCGGGACTCTGGCTGGTGGTATTGCTGTAATCATTATCACTTACGCTGAGTCCATAAAATTCCGGATGGGAATCGGTGGTAAATTCAAAGACCACCTGATCATCTTTTACTTCCTGAATCAGTGTTCTGATCACCTTTGAGCCCATCGTATTGGCGCCCAAAGCTTCCGGCACATTCTGAACCAACACCAATTGCGAAGCTTCCACAATATAATGGTTGTCCTCAATTAAGATAAAGTCCCGGCCATCGACCAAATCGCCCGCTTTTGCCAGTTCACTTTGGATCAGGGTAATGGTGTCGATTTCCCGATACTGATCATCCAGAATAATCCGTTCTCCCGGTGCAAAACCGATGCCATTGCTGTCGCCGTTAACCCGCTGATAGCTGTAACGAACGGTTCCATTTTCAAAAACATGCTTCTTAAAATCGCGATAGGATTCACCATTGGACGCTTCCGGCGCTTTGGCAATGTAGAAAACAACATCGCCCTGTTTATTCAATTCATAAAGGGCGGTCCCGCCGGTTGCTATGGCAGCATAGTAATTCCCCTCATAACTACTCTCGCCAGCCACCATCATTTCGGGGAGCTGGGATGACAGGGTTCTCAAATAAATCACCCGCTCATCCTTTTCGTTATCAACCTGAATTTCAATTAATGCGCTGGATGAAAGCGCGTCTAGCTTTAAATCAATGGTTGAGCCGGCACCGATGCCTTTGCCGTTCACCTTAACGGTAGCCCCAACCTCATTCAGTAATTTTATTTTGTTTTCAGTTACACTGCTTAAGCTGACGGCGTCAAACACTGCCTTGTTTTCCGAAAGCGGCAACTCTACATTAAATCCGTTGATTTCAAAGCTCAGGGTTTTATCGGACATCAGGGTATTATCCCGCCCTGAGTAAGCCAGTGTACAACTGACTAAAATAATCAATAGTATTGCAGCGCTGATTGATATTATAATAAATTTTCTTGAACTATCCATAAATTCATCTCCTCTGATCGGTAATCATTTGATCTGCCCGGCTTCTTCAATACGCCTTTGTATTTGAGCATCTCAATGATTCTAACACATCTTTTTTAAAGTTTCATGTAGACTCAGATCCCAGCATTCTTAATAAACAATCGATCCCCTAATTTATCTATTATAACGTATTCCCATGTAAAGGTAAAGGCCTTAGACATTCGGCCAGCACTGAAAGGTAAACTTATCGATATTTCGCTATTTCATAAAAAAATACTCTTGTGGATAACTTTTGCATATGACGCCTGTTTTTCAGAAAAGTTATCCACAACTTATGCTTAGACATCCCCTTGATGAGATATTTGTG
>NZ_CAKMJU010000020.1:0-84503 GCF_927416815.1 uncultured Acetobacterium sp.
AAGCAGTAAATCCTTTTAATAACTCTGCTCCAACATTGGCATATTTTTTAACAAATTTAGGGGTGAAATCATCATAGTAGCCAACCATATCGGCATAGATCAATAATTGTCCATCGGTATGCGAACCAGCGCCTATTCCCAGTACCGGAATACTCAGGCGCTCGGTAATGGCCTTACCAACCACTGCCGGTACCCCTTCAACCAGGATAAAGGAAGCTCCTGCCGCTTCAATGGCCAGTGCCTGTCGCAACAATTCCATCGCCGCACCAGCGCTTTTTCCCTGCGCCTTGTAGCCGCCCATTTGCGCTGCAAATTGGGGGGTTAAACCAATATGACCCATCACCAGAATACCGACATCAGAAATTGCCCGAATCCGTTCACACACCGAATCGGTGCCGCCTTCCAGTTTAATGGCATCGACTAGCGATTCTTTGGTAAAACGACCGGCATTAAAGACCGCTTCCTCGTTAGAAATCTGATAGGACATGTAGGGCATATCACCAATAATAAAGGTATTGGGGGCGCCTCGCCGGACCGCTGAGGAATGGGCAATCATATCGTCCATGGTGACCGGAAAAGTGGTTTCGTAGCCTAATGTGACCATTCCCAGTGAATCCCCTACCAGGATCATATCAACGCCAGCGCGTTCTTCATATTTAGCGGTTAAATAATCATAACCGGTGATATAAACAATCTTTTCTTTTCTTTCGGCCATTTCTCTAAAATTAATAATGCTTTTTTTCATGATAAACTCCTTATTATTTTAATTAACCGCAGGTCGGTTCTGCCGCTTAAAGGCCCCCCTGGCCATCAGCTGATACGGCCGATGGCAGCCTGGGGTCTTTATTTTTCGTTTCCTGATCAGGCCAAAACTTGTCTTACTTAAGTTTTCCGGTTCTTAAATAATCGTTAAGCTCTTCTTTATTCATCTTATCAATGCCAAGATATTCCAGGGTATAACCATTAGCGGTTAAATCTCTGCCCAGAATTGCTGACGCCAAACTGATCATTGAGTCGACCACTGGTGTATTAACTCCATAGACATCGCCTAACTGTTGATAAACATAGCATCCCACCGGAATATCTTCAGTGATATAGCGATTTTCCATCGTAAATGGTCCGGTACCGTATTGGATTGGATCTTGTTTATCAAACGGAATCAAGTAGTCAAGGCCCATATATTCCTGTCCTAAGACATTTTCACGCGAGAAGAAATGTTCTTTTTCATAGGGTTGAATCCCCACCCCAATGGTGTCAGCCAGGGTACATTCTTCTTGATAGAAGGTATACTGAACCTGTGAAATGGATGGGCAGTAAGCATGGGAATAGATCGAGAATTTGTATTTGTCTTCGCCAAAAATCGTGCCAAAGTTTTCCATCGTTGATACGCCCAAGATCGCGCCAGGGCAGTGTAGCACCGGATTAACATTGGAGAAGCCAGTATCTAAAACCGTATCTCCGGCTACCGCGCCATCGCCACCAGTTACCGCATCCATTGATGGCAGGTATTTAGAGCTTTCAACAAAGGCTTCGGTATCACTTGCTGGCATCGCTGCGCCCCGTAGTGTGATCGCCCGATAGTATACTCGAATCTTATGGGTAATGACCCCACCAGGTATTTCCACCCGACTACCATAGGTTGAGCTTGACCAGCCGCCGACGATAACATTTTTAGTACAGCCGGCTTCGCGCATCATTTTGCGTAAGACTAAGCTACCGAAATTGTCGGGAAAAATATGAATGACCTGACCATCTTCGAGACAGGGAATCAGTTTTTCAAAAAATGGTTTGTGTCCAAAGGTTGGGGTTGCGATCACTATAATACCGGCGCCCTTGACTGCTTCCGCCACATCGGTGGTGACCTTATCCATTTTGGCAAAACCTTCTCGTTCAAAGCCATAAAGATTGACCTGTTCGCCAAAGAATTTAATCCCGACTTTTTCGACATTCATTAATGTTTTCTCGGCAAAGGGTTCTAAATCACAAATTCTTACCTTTGCTCCCCCTAAGGCACAGTCTCCGGCAATTGCCTTTCCTACTGCACCAGCACCTAATACTGCAATTGCTTTGTCTTTTAAATAACTCATGTCCGCCATATTTTTTCTCCTTTTATCATCTCAATTATTAAATTGATTAATCGTTTTCCTAACACTAATAAACAAGCAAGGTTTGTGCCAACATTAATTTCTAGCTGTACGATTTACTTTTGCTAATCGATGGGCTTCTAAAAGCCTTTTTCCACTGCACTTCACGCTTCTTAAAAATTACTGCAAAATTTTAGGCAGCTGCTGCTTTTAGATTGTTTTTTTATTGTCTTAAGCTTATAGAAAGTCATTTTTAAGCCATTCTAATTGGTGCCATGATATTTTGCATGCATGCGTATTTTGCAGCTTAAAGGTCAGCCAAGAGCGGCTCACCAGCACCTTTAATTGTTTAAAAAAGCAAGAGCAGCTCACCAATTGGCTTCATGCTCTCACTTTTTTGAATCACTTTAGTTATTTCTTTTTTTGCTCATCCAAATTGAACCATTTTTTATGAATTTTCGGATCGGCCAGCTCGGCGGCGGCTTCATCAGCGGCGGCTACAGCCTCCTGCTCCATAAAATCGGCATATTCTACTTCGTCTCGTTTAAGCTTGCCTGAGAACAAATGGTAGAGGAAGCCGAGAATCATCGCCAATTCGATAAAGAGGATCGGGAAACCGGCAATTGTCTTAACGATCTTGATCCCGTCAATCCCGCCACTGATAACAAATACCAGCGAAATTAAACCAATAAATACGCCCCAGAAAACTTTGATTGGCAGCGGCGCTTCTTTGACACCTTTTGACTGTTTTAATGACATGGTCGAGATCGTCGATGTCATCGAATCTGCCAGGGTAATGAACGATAAACCGATGGTTACCAGCATAATGATGCGAATTAATTCGGTGAATGGCAAAAATTCAAAGATATACATCATAAACGCCTGGGCACCATTATCAGCCAGGAATCCTGACATATCGGCAACGCCTCTTAATTGAAGGTCTAAAGCCAGGCCGCCAAAAATACTGAACCATAAAATGCCGAACATGGCTGGCAGAATAACATTGACGGTAATAAACTCGCGAATGGTCCGGCCATAGGATAATTTAACCAGGAATAAACCAACAATTGGTCCAAAGGATAACCAGTCGACCATCCAGTACATATCCCACCATTGGGGCCATAAATCACTGTCCAGAACGGGTTGGGTAAATAAGCTGGAATCGATAAAGGTATTAATAAAGTTCCCAAATGATTGGGTAAACAGATTGAAAATATAGGCTGTTGGGCCAGTGATCAAAACAAAGATCATCAGGGCAATAAAAATCCAGGCGTTCTTGTCACTTAACCAGGAAATCCCACGATCCAAACCGGTTGCACTAGAAATCGTATAGGATGCAATAATGACACAGGCGATCACCGCCCATACCACCGGACCTGGTTCAATGCCGAAGACGAAATTAAGTCCGCTACCAATTTGCAGCAGCCCATATCCCAGCGATCCGGCTACACCACCACAAATGGCGAAAAGAATAATACCATCAATAACTGTATTGATTTTTGAATTGAGCTCTTTACCATCATTTAAATAAACAAGGCCGGCACTGGCGGTGTAGCTTTTGTTCATATTATAGTAAGCATAACCAATGGCGATTCCCGCTACGGCATAGATGGAATAAGGTGAAAAGGACCAATGTAAGAAGGATTTACCCATCCCCCAGATAATCGCGTCGAGACTGCCTGCTTCGAGACCGACCGATGGTGGTGGCGCAAAGGCGTGCATCAGTGGCTCGGTCGCTCCCCAGAAAACAATCCCGGTACCAATCCCGGCACAAAGCGAAATCGCCCACCAGATCCAGGTTCGATATTTGGGTTTTGCGTTTGCTCCTCCAAATTTAATACTGCCAAAGGGATGTACAAATAACAACACCATACAACCAACAAAAATTAATACTCCCAGTGAAACCATCCATCCGGCATTTGCCATTAATGCGATAAAGAAATCGGTCATTATGGTTGTAAATTCATCTGGTGAAAAGAAACCGATAATAAGGATAATTCCCATTAATACGATTGGAATCAAAACTGGTACAATACGTATTCTTTTTAACATAAACTCTCTCCTTCTGATTTTTAAACTTTTTTAATCTGTCTGACCTGGTTATCATGATTTCAATCAAACGAACCCCACACATCTCACTTAAACCTAAAATCAACACCTCCCTGTCTGAATTTCACACATTGATAGGATGTCAATAATTAAAGCAAGCTTCATGCCAATTCGTAAAATAATCAAATTATTAAAATATCGTGAAAACAAGGGGTATTTGGGGTCTTAGTTTTCGATTTGGAAAAGATCCTGCAAAATATTATGCAGCTAATTAGCCAAGCTCTTGAAAACCTTTGCATAGAATCCGATTGCTATGCGATTCTGCTCTAATTGTCACTTTATTTTGCATGTCGTCATTTTTTGCAGGTGTATTTCGCTTAATTTAAGGCTATTTTTGCCTTTCATCGATATTAATTGGCAATTTTTAGATCAGCACCTCTAATTTCTCACTGATATTGCTTTTCTTATTATACCGTAACAGCTGCAAACCTGCACTGATATGATCGTGCCCTGGGATAGTTCTGCTATGATAATTGATCGCTTTTCGTAAAATTTTATTTATCGATGTTTCGATGGCAAATGAGCCGCTTTTTTTCTGATTATTTTATTTTGGCATAAACCTTGCTTGTTTTAATGTCAACTCGCTACAATTCAAACATCCCAAAATTTTTAGGAGGAAGAAATGCAAAGAGATTTAAGAATGAATTACATGACGACCCGAAAAAACCATACCTGTTACGGTATGGGTATTGGAATCATGGTATTAGATGATGCTTATCCCGGTTTTCCAGGCGATGTCCGCAATGCTAGTGCCTGGGGTTTTCCGATTCAATACGAAATAGCCAAGGGTGTTGATAATTACACACTGGTATGGGAACAAGATAAAAGCCCCTGCCGTGAACCAATTGTCCAGGCTGCCAAAAACCTGGAGCGGATGGGCTGTCGTGCGATTGCCGCCGAATGCGGCTATTTTGCCTATTTCCAACAAGACGTTGCCGCGGCTGTCGATATCCCTGTTTTCATGTCCAGTCTGCTGCAGGTTCCCTTTATTCAACAACTGATTGGACCGACCAATGCGGTTGGGATCATTTGTGCCCAAAAACGTTTCTTGACCAATACCCATCTGGAAAAAGTGGGGATTGACGTCAATAGTAACTTCTACATTGCCGGCGCCCAGGACGAATATGGTTGTCCGCAGTTTGACACCCTTTGGGATCATGAAAAACGACCAGAAATACCAGAAAGCTACTATGAAGAATCGGAGCAGGACATGATTCGGATTACCAAAGAATTTATTGCTAAACACCCCGATATTAAGGCGATCATGTTAGAATGTACTGGCATGCAGCCCTTTGCCAGAGCAATTCAACGGGCTGTCGATTTACCAGTATTTAGTTGGGGAACCTTGCTTGACTATGCTTATTCATGCGTTGCTCATCGTGATTACTACGGTCATATCTAAACTTTTAATGATCGGCTAAAGTGATCGCTACTCACTACTAAGAAAAGGAAGTAAAACCATGAAACCATATGAAAAATATGTATCAAAATCCGATGTGCAGATCATTCACGAGGAATCACTGCGGATCCTAAACGAAGTTGGGATAAAATTTGAACACCCGGAAATTCTCGATATTTTTAAAGCTCACGGTGCTCGGATTGATGGGAATACCGTCTTTCTCGATGAAAAAATGATCATGACCGCAATTTCAACCATACCCGAGAGCTTTACGATTGAAAATTCCAAAGGAAATCATACCCTCGGCGGCGGGAGCCTGATTTTGATGCCTGGCATCGGCAATATTTTCCGTCTGGAAGAGGGTCATTTACATAAAATGACCAATGATGATACAGTTGATCAGTTTAAACTGTCGGATACCAGTGATGTCATCAACTGTAACTACTTTAATATTTTCCTCGATGACAAAAGCCTGACTCTGGAAGAACGGGTATTCAGTCCGATTGCGATGATCTTAAAGTATTCCAATAAAACCGCCTTGCATTTGATGGCCAATACCTTCCCCTTAAAATCCGGGGTTCGGGAGTCCTTTAAAGAAGGTCTGGAGCTGATTGAAAAATTTGAAGGCCGCAGCGGTGTTTATAATAATATTATCCATGTTAATTCACTATCGCCCTTATGCTTTGACCATGATCCGCTGGATAAGTTCCTAATTGCCGCTGAAATGAATCAACCGGTCTGGTTTTCCCCTTGTGCGATGCCCGTCCTAACTGGTCCGCCATCGGTGGCCGGACTGATTGCGATGACAAATGCTGAAGTTTTAGCCGGGATGGTCATGTCGCAGTTGGTTAAACCCGGACTGCCAGTCGTATACGGACAGACTTCAGCCTCAACCAACCTGCGGACGGTTCAACTCAGCATCGGTGCCCCTGAAACCGCCTTGATTGCTTATGCTACCCGGGGACTGGCAGATTTTTATAAACTTCCCTGCCGTACCGGTGGCGGCTTAAGTGATGCCAAGGATTTTGATATCCAGGCCGGGATTGAATCCGATATGATGATTCGCTCAACCCTTGAAGCCGCTCCAGATCTGGTGCTCCATTCCTGTGGGATCATGGGTAGCTTTAATATCCTGAGCTTTGAAAAATTCCTAGTTGATGAAGACACCTACCGAATGAACCGCCGGCTTCTGAGCGGAATCAAAACCGAGGAAAGCTATCTTTGTCATGATCTGATTGCCAAAATTGGCCCGCGCGGTAACTTCCTCCAGGGTCGTACCCCAAAAATGTTCAAAGAGGAATTTTTTGTTCCTAAATTTTTCAACAAGGAAGATCCCAATCAATGGCAGGAACACGGCAGTAAACCGGTTCTCAGAGATGTCCAGGCTGCTGTTAAAGAGCGCTTGGCCAGCTATACGCCACCGGATATTACCAGCGAACAAGCTGATCTTTTGAATGACTACATCCCCGCCAATTATCGGGAGCGGATCTAAATAAAATCAGATCTAAACAAAATTAATTTTTAGGAGATAACAATGGAAACAACACAAAGAAATATTGAATTTAATGTTTTAAATCAGACCAAAATTGAAATGATTCATGAAAAGAGCATGGATCTGCTGGAAAATTTTGGGATGCAGGTTACTGGTGATCGCACCATTGATTGTTTAAAAAAATACGGCTGTACAGTTGACGGTAATCTGGTCAAATTTCCCAAAGCCGTTGTCGATAAAGCCCTTAATACCATTCCCAAAGAAATAACCCTTTATAACCGCGATGGTCAAAAAAGCATGGTCATCAACAACCAAAACAATGTCTATTTTGGAACCCACTCCGATCAATTAGAAATTCTGGATTATAAAACAAACACCGCCCGTCCCTTTGTTAAATCGGATATTAAGGACATGTGTAAAATTGCCAGTGCCTTATCCAATATCAGTTTCGTCTTATCGGTGGGCATGTGTGCCGATGTTGATCCCAAGGTTCAGTCACAGATAACTTTCATCGAAACCCTAAAAAACTTTGATAAAACGATTAACTTTTCAACCAATGATATCGGGTCGCTCCAGGAAATCATTGATATTGCTGCGATTGTCGCTGGTGGGCACAAGGAGCTGGCTGAAAAACCCTTCATCTTTAATTACTGTGAACCGATTCCGCCGCTGACTCACCCAGTCGAAAGCACCGAAAAATTATTTATCAGTGCAACCAATAAGATTCCGGTTGTTTATATGCCATATTCAATGATGGGCGGAACTGCGCCGCTTTCGATCGCCGCGGCCTTGACTCAAAATAATGCTGAAATCCTGGCCGGCGTGGTCATTACCCAGGCTGTTAATGAGGGCGCACCAATGATCTACGGTTCGATGCCAACAATTTTTGATATGCAGACCACGATCGGCTCCTATGGTGCCCCTGAATTCCATAAATCGATCGCTGCCGCCTCTGAACTGGCCAACTACTATAACCTGCCATTTTATGGAACCGCTGGCTGCAGTGATGCTAAAACCATTGATCCCCAGTCAGTCGCTGAAGTCCAAATGGAACTCTTCTCGACCATCTTAAGCAAGGCTAATCTGATTCACGATGTCGGCGTCTTAGATCATTGTAACTCGGTGGCTCCAGCAATGGTGGTATTGGCCAATGAAATGATTGATCAACTGTCGGCTTATTCCAAGGGTGTTGAGGTCACCGAAAAAACCCTGGCCATGGATGTTATTAAAGGGGTCGGCCAGGGCGGTCACTATCTGAACGAAAAACACACCCTTAAAAATTTCCGAACCATCTGGTATCCGGAATTCTTTAAACGTCGGATGGTCAACCCCGATCAGTCCGATGTGATGGAAATGGTGAATGCTAAAATTGATACGATTCTAACGTCCCATGTTGTTCCCGCTTTGGATCCAGCGATTCTTGCTGAGATTGAAAAGATCGAAAAAAAATATTTGTAGGATCTGATCCTTTTAGGCTTTTTAATAACACCCAGGCAACCTCGCCATAGAGGTTGCCTATATTGAGTTTGCCTATATAATTTTTGGGGAATTCATGTTATTATATTATCAAAGTCAGCAAACCCCGAAATGGAGGGCTGTGAAATGAGCTCTGAAAAAGAAGCGATTATCAAGACAAGCCAAACCTTTTTTCCGATTCAGGATGTCGAGCGAATTGAAGATGTCTGTATTCACGTGGTTGATAGTGACGGAAAGATTGTTTGCTATTCAAAAGGCTGTGAGCTAATCGAAAACATGAAGCGTGAAGATGTGATTGGCAAAAACATGTCAGACATCTATGACTATCTTGAAAACGAATCGATGGAATCGCTGGTCTTAAAAACCGGTAAAAAGGTCCAGGATGTGCATGTCAAGTATACTTCCCCTTCTGGGAAAATTGCCGATGTGATCAGCAGCACCTATCCAATCTTTTCAAGAAAAGATCCCAAAAAGGTTTCTGCTGCTATTTGTATCTATCGGGATATTTCTGCCTATATTCATATGTCGAGCACCATTAAAAAACTGCAAAGTGATCTAAATACGCAGCAGATTAAAAACAACGGCACCCAATTTACCTTCAAAGACATCATCGGAACTAGTCCTAACCTATTAGAATGTATTCACCATGCCCAAATCGCCGCTCAGAATACCGCACCGATCCTGATCGCCGGACCTACCGGAACCGGTAAGGAAGTTTTTGCCCAAAGCATTCATAACGCCAGTGCCCAGGTGAGCAAGCCTTTTGTAGCGATCAACTGTAGTGCAATTCCTGAAAATTTACTGGAAAGCTCACTTTTTGGGACGGTTAAGGGTTCTTTCACCGGGGCCGTCGATTCAATCGGACTTTTGGAAACTGCCGAAGGCGGCACCATCTTTCTGGACGAGATCAACTCGATGAATTTAGAACTTCAGTCGAAGCTGCTCCGGGTTCTGGAAACCGGAAACTACCGAAAAGTCGGCGGTCATAAGGAAATATCTGCTAATGTCCGATTGTTGAGTGCCCTTAATCAGGATCCTTTAAAAGCGATCGAAGAAAATCGTCTCCGCGCTGATTTGTTTTATCGGCTGGCTGTTTTTTCGATTCATTTACCGGCTCTTAAAGATCGGAAACAGGATATCATCAATCTGGCTCGAACCTTTTTAACCACCGAAGCCGCCGCTATGGGAAAACAGCTCTTTACTATTTCTTTATCGGCACAGGAGATTCTACTTTACCATGACTGGCCGGGAAATATCCGCGAATTGAAACATGCCATTACCCATGCCATCTATCTGTCTAAATACCAGGATACCATCCTGACCCCGGAACTGTTACCCTCCTATTTGCGAAAAAACATCAGCGATAAAAAGATCTGCGAAAAGTATCTGGCCGCCAGCAGTGATGATAAAAACCTCAAAAACACCCTCAACAAAATCGAAAAACAAATGATTATCGAGGTATTAGAAGACAATCATCAAAACATTTCAAAAAGCGCCAAAGAGCTGGGCATTTCGCGCCAGAATCTGCAGTATAAGATCCGTTTGCATGGCATTAAAGATGCTGAAGACAGACTTTAAGAAAGCTAGCCTATAAAAGTTGATGCTCAAAAAAGGTTTCCGCTGGAATATTAGCGGAAGTCTTTTTTTAACTTAATATCTCTCAAGCATCTTAACTCCATCGCTTAATAAGTTTACCTCAAGGCTCCAGCTTTTTTCTGATAAATTGACTGACCTCTTCCAGGGCTTCAGATGCTTCTGGAAACATCGGCGCCAGTAGTGGAAAGCAATGAAACATTCCTTTCCAGACTTTAATCTCAACGTCAACACCAGCTGCCTTAGCTTTTTTGGCAAAACGGGTTGAATCGTCTCTCAGTGTTTCATTATTTCCAACTTGAATGATAGTCGGCGGTAGACCGCTTAAATCTCCAAAAAGTGGCGATGCATAAGGATGTTTGGGCTCACCGCCACCAACATAATGGGCCAAATAGGTCTCATTTGCTCCTTTGGGGGTGCAGGGATCAGCCTTTTCCCGGCTTTTATGAGATGCTCCTGAAAGCGTCATATCGGTACACGGTGAAAACACCGCACAGACCCCCGGCAAGGGTAGTCCATCATCCTTGCATTTTAGCAGGGTGGCTAAAGCAATCCCGCCGCCAGCCGAATCTCCGGCAAAAGCGATGTTCTGTGGTTGGTATCCCTCTTCTAGCAGCCAAGAGTAGATCGCTACTGAATCATTGACCGCGGCCGGAGCCGGATGTTCCGGTGCCAGCCGATAGTTAAAGGCTAATGCCTTGATGCCCAGATGCTTAACAAAGTTCCCGACAATATTTCGATGAGACCTGGCATTGCCCATTACGAAACCGCCGCCATGAAAATACAGAACCGCCTTTTCTTTCGGGGTATTTTCTATTTCAACCCATTCTGCGTAAAAATCTTCATAGTCACTGGGTTTAAAACTGATTCCTGGAATTGCTTTAAAAAAAAGTTCAGCCGTTTCATCACAGTCTTGTCGCAGCTTTGCGATTGAGGTCGCTTTATCAATCACTTCCGGGCGCATCTGCCCTTTAAAGAGATGCCGGTATTTGATGGTGGTGTGGATCATTTTTGCTTTTATACTCATGTAAATTTATTCCTTTTCTTTATTTCGCCAATACTTACTGCCATCTGGCAATCGACATAAAAATCCACTTTCCACTAATCCGCGTCTTAATAGAATACAATCCCCAAAGGTGTGCCACGAATTAATTAATTGATTGACAGATCTTTCTGGATATTCCTGATCGTCATCAAACTTTTCTGCCAAGTATTCATATACCAGCATTTTTTTTGATTGCTTGGCAGGAATCTGCTTAATTTTCCCTTCTTCATTTAAGAACGGTTTGATTTTTTGGATCATTTTTCTCCCTCTTCTTCTTTTTCATTTTTAATTAAAAACATTGATGCAATCACCCGATAATCCAGTTTCACCTCCCGATTATTGTTAGTTGAATAATATATGGCCAGGCCATTGATACTGGTCCAGAAAAAAATCGACAACATTTTGGGATCACCAGCGACAATGGTTCCTTCTATTTGTCCTGCTGCGATGATTTTTTCGATGACCTGATAGGGGATATTCCTTTTTTCCTGGATAAGAACCTGAGCCTGCTGAGGAATTGCCGTTGAATTGGTAGCCTGGGTAATCAAGCGACAGGTGTCTAAAAATGTTTGACTGTGCTCAATGGTTTCAACTAGTCTTTCCAGGGCAAAGCGAATTTTTTCTCCTGGGCCTGTTTCCATATCCCGTACCGAATAGGATGCTTCAATGGTCTTATCCAATGCATCATTGATGAGGTCTACAAAAATTTCTTCTTTTGATGGATAATAATGATATAACAGCCCCTGAGCGATTCCAGCTTCTGTTGCAATATCTTGGATCCGGGTGGCAGACAAACCTTGTTTGACAAATTGTAACAGGGCGGCATTGCGAATTTTTTCTTTGCGGGTTTCCCGCATTCTTTCATTTTGTTCCTTTGATCGAGCCATAATCCCTCCCGGATGATATATTGAATTTATATTCAATATATCATCCGGGATAATTTTTGTCAATACACAAATTAGATTTTTGATCAAAATCTGATCCTCATTCTGCTGGAGTTTGCTCAGGAAATGCGTCTAATTTCTGGCTTTTCTTAAGGAAGCGTTTATTTAACATTTTATGTGGTATCATTAAACTAGTGCATATCGAACTGCCTTTATTCTCAAACACATTAGGAACATTTAAACTCATCGTTTGACTTGTAAAGAACTTGTTCTTGTCACGCGAAAGGAGTGCTAAACTCTATGAAAGAAAAAGCTTTACTCTACTGTGAAGGTCAATTTGGTGAATCCGATGGAAAAACTGCCAATGGTTTAATCCGACGTTCTCAAAAATACCAGATCACATGTGTGATAGACAGCACCAAAAGAGGACTGGATGCCGGAAAAGTATTAGAAGGAATTGACAATGGTATCCCGATTTACCGGGATTTATCCGAAGCCATCGATCAATTAAGCGAAGTCCCCAAGTATTTTATTTATGGCATCGCGCCAAAAGACGCGATCTTATCGATCAAGGAACGGCGTATTTTTCTCAATGCCATGTCTTTAGGCATGGATATTGTCAATGGTCTCCATGAATTTATTTCTGAAGATGCCGAATTCAAGCAGCAGGCTAAGCGTTATCGGGTTAAACTTTATGATATCCGAAAACCGCTAGCCAACCGCTACCTGCACCTATTCACCGGGGATATTTTGAATGTAAAAACCCCCAAAATCGCCATCCTCGGTACCGATTGCGCCGTCGGTAAACGCACCACCGCGATGATGCTGATTGCCGCCCTGAAAGAACGGGGGCTGCGGGCCAGCTTTATCGGCACCGGTCAGACCTCATTGATACAAGGTGAAAAATACGGTATCGCTCTGGACGCCATTCCCTCTGAATTTATGACTGGCGAACTCGAAAACGCGGTAGTCGAGGCCAATATCCATGAAAAACCAGATGTGATCATTCTCGAAGGTCAAGGTGCCCTCAGCCATCCCGCTTTTATCAGCTCCTGCGCCATTATCCGCGGCGGAAAGCCGGATGGCATCGTTGTTCAGCATCCGCCCAAGCGCGAAAACCGGGTCGATTTTGATTATCTGCCAATGCCCACCCTGGCCAGTGAAATTGAACTGATTGAACGCTTCTCCGAGGCTAAGGTTATTGCAATTACGATCAATCATGATGATATGGACGAAAATGAAGTGGCTGATACCATCAAGGCTTATGAGCAAGACTATCTCTTGCCCACGACAGATACACTGATGCATGGCTGTAATAAATTGGTTAAGGCTGTTTTAGATGCCTTCCCTGAATTAAAAGAAAAAACCACCAATTAAAAAAAACCATGCGATTTTTCGCATGGTTTTTTTTATTCTATCGGTTAGCGTGATAATAAGCATAGGTCATCGGTTCGTCTTTGCTGAATCCGTCGCCGTCAACGACCTTGCCGATAAACATATAGTGGGTGCCCAAATCGATGGTCTGTTCCACTTCACATTCAATAAAGCAGAGGGTTTCCAGTAGGCCGGGACAGCCCGTTTTGCCGGTAATATAGCTGAGCGTTTTGAACTTTTCGACATCTCGGCCGCTCTGATAGCCAAAATGTTTGATCAGCTCAAGATTATCCTTGCCCAGAATGGAGGCTCCAAAGACCCCAGATTCTCTAACATATTCAGCTGTCAAGGTTCCTTTACCCAGGCAAACGCTGGCTTTTAAAGGGGTATTGGTGACCTGAATAAAGGTATTGGAAACCATCCCATTGAGTTTTTCATCTTTTACTGATGAAACAATATATAAGCCATAACTGACATTAAACAATAAGGTCTGCAAGGCCTCTCTTTCTTTATCGGTTAAACCATCATCAACTGCTTCGACTAGCACAAATTTTTCCGGACCCACGCCGCAAACCGGACAAACATCGGGAGGGGTTTCACCCACATGGATGTAATTACAAACGGTACAGCGCCATTTTTTTTCTTTAGCAGAATCGCTGACTTCTGACTCTTCGATTAAAACAAACTTATCCGGTCCCACTCCACAAATCGGGCACTTGTCTGGGGGAGTATCACCTTCATGTACATAATTGCATACTGTGCAGCGCCATTTTTTCATTTAGTTCACCACTTTCTTAGAATTACTATCTGCTTTATAACTATTATAATTTATAAGCAAATTGAAGTACAGGAATAAATTGATGTTCTGATTGTCATTATAACCCTTTTTCACCGATATTTATATAGAAATTGCTTTTTTTTGTAAAAAAAGGACAATATCAGGTTATAATAACTTATCACAACAAGGAAGATTGTTAGTACAAACTTGCTTATTACAGATAGGATGGAAGATGAGAAAATATCAAGAAATGCTCAAAAAAAATATTGCCGTAGCCAAAGGTTTGGAAAAAGCTGATCTCGTTTTTAAGAACGCTCGGATTCTCAACGTATTTTCTGAAGAAATCACTTTGGCTGATCTGGCTGTCAACAATGGCACCATTGTCGGAAGCGGTTCCTATGATGGGGTTGAAGAAGTTGATCTGGCCGGAAAATATCTTGTTCCCGGATTCATTGATGCCCATATGCACATTGAGTCCAGTATGGTTACCCCCTTTGAACTGGCTCGGGCGATTGTTCCCACCGGTACCACGACCATTATTGCTGATCCCCATGAGATTGTCAACGCGGCCGGAAAAAAAGGGCTCGACTATCTATTAAACGCCACTAAGCAGCTCCCCTTAACGGTTTTTATGATGCTCCCCTCTTCGGTGCCCGCTACCCCCTTTGAAACAAACGGTGCCGGTCCTTTTGGAGCCGCTGATATGCATCCCTACCTCGATCATCCGCGGATTCTGGGACTCGGCGAAGTGATGTGTTTTCCCGATGTTTTAAGCGGCGCGGCGGAAATCCTTGATAAGCTGACGCTGTGCCAGCACATGATTTCTGATGGCCACGGCCCCGGTCTTTCGGGAAAACCACTGCAGGCCTATGCCTGTTGCGGCATCCACAGTGAACACGAATCGACCACTTTTTGTGAAGCCCTGGAAAAACTGCGGGCTGGTTTTTATATTCTGGTTCGGGAAGGTTCCGCTGCCAAAAATCTAGATGCGATCATCCGTGGCTTGTTGAAAAAGAATTTACCGATTGATCGGTTCTTATTCTGTACCGACGACAAGCATTTAGACGACATCCATCAGCAAGGACATATCCGCTGGAATATTAAACAGGCCATTGATCTGGGGCTGTGCCCGATCAAGGCCATCAAGATGGCGACTATCAATACCGCCCGAGCCTACGGGCTAAAAAAACTTGGCGCCATTGCTCCCGGCTACCAGGCCGATCTGGTGATCCTATCCGATCTCGGAACGATGCAGGTAGAACAGGTCTATCAGAATGGACGGCTGGTCGACGAGACCCTCTGGGAAGATCAGCCCGATCATCAGATTGATCCGCAGCTCCTTGATTCCGTTCATATTAAGACTCTCAACCCGGAAAAACTGCGCTTAAAGCTGGCCTCCAAAAATCATGTCATTGGCATTGTTAACGGTCAGATTGAAACCTGTCATCTGCTGGAAAGCCTGCCTGGCAAAGACGGCTTTTTTACCCCCAACGCAACCTACAATAAACTTTGCGTGATTGAACGGCATGGTCATAGCGGCAATGTCGGGGTGGCCGCAATCAAGGGCTTTGGGATTCAAAACGGTGCCATTGCCACCACTGTCGCTCATGACTCCCATAATATTATTGTGGTTGGCGATAATGATGCCGATATCCTGCTGGCGGTCAATCACCTGGCTGAAATTGGTGGCGGCTATGTGGTCGTCGGCAATCACCGCATCATTGGAACAGTCCCGCTGACGCTAGCCGGTTTGATCAGTCTTGATTCAGGCGAGGTGGTTCAAAAAAAGGTCGCTTCGCTTATTTTAAGCGCCCACCAATTAGGGGTCGCAGTTGGGGTTGATCCCTTTATTACCCTCTCCTTTATGGCCTTGCCGGTGATCCCCGCCCTGCGCCTGACTGATCTGGGGCTTTTTGATGTGGAGGCCTTTCGATTGATTAGATCATGAGTTTTAGTTATTGCACTGTGGAGGATATTAATATGTAAATTGGTGCTTAAGTTGAATATAATTAATTTCTTTCCATAATTTTTATTTAGTGCTATACTATGAACATATTTTTCGAAGAGTAAATCCCATGAACTTTCGAGCAAAGAATGGTTTCTCGAGAATCTAATAAATTATGAGGAGCGCTTGTTATGATAATGGAATCGTTTATCACTAGTGTTGATGAGTTTTTTAAAATGAACAAAACCAATGAACCAAACTTTGATCAAAACAGACTGCGATATGTTATACCAAAATATCAAAGGGAGTACAAATGGGATAGTGAGCGAGTTATTACTTTGTTTAATGATATAAATAATAGAGACAAATTCTTAGGCAATATTATTCTTAACAAAGTTTCAGATTATTATGAAATAGTTGATGGGCAACAACGTATCACAACTATTATGCTATTTCTATTGGCACTGTATAACAAAAATAGAAATCCTACAGAAACAGATTTAAGTGAAGAACAAAAGGTTATTGCGGAGTATCTAAAACGCAATGGAAAACTAGTATTAGAAAATGATACAATTGGTGAATACTTAAAAGAAAACTCCAATTCAATACATATTGATATTAAAGATGAAAGCGATATTTATTTTCAGAAATCTACATTTAATGAACTTTATTTAAAAATAGCTTCAGAATTAGATGGAATCGCAGATTTTTTGAATTTTCAGAAAAAAGTATTAGACTGTCAATTTCTTGTATTAATCGGCGAAACTGGAGGACGACAAAATGATTCAATTGAAGAAATATTTCTAGATATCAATTTCAAGTCTCAGTTATTGGATGTTTCAGATATTTTCAAAGGCTATTGTTTTAAAAACTATTTTCCCGCAAATCATGAAGAATTGAAATCTCAGTGGACAGATATACGAAGATATACAAAACTTTTTGAAATATTCGGGTATAAAGACACTAAAGATACCAGCCAATATTTGTACTATTATCTTTTATCAAAACCTAGCACTTACAGTATTACTGAAAATTTGTCTCCAAGAGGAAAACATTTTCTTGAAGGAAAAAATAATACGGAAACAAAGGCTCTACTACAAGATATGATTGCTTATGGTAATCATATTACTACATTTAGTGATAATTTAGCTAAAGAATCTTACACATTTGAGGATATCTGCTTGGATGCAAAAAGTCACAAGTATGAAGCTCATAACAACAAAATTTTGCGTCAAATGTCACAAAATATATTGTTTAATAAATCCGCTACTTATCAAAAGTTTCCACTCTTTATGTGTATCCATTATTTATTAGGTGATGATGAATTAAAAAACAATATTACCTATCCCGAATTCAAGAAACTCATAACTAACTATTTTTCTTATTCATTTTTATTCATAGTAAGTAGTCATTCTAAAGTAAAACGATATATAGATCATACAATTATTGATGAACTTAATAATACTGAGAAAAATGCTAAAGATAAAATAGCTTCAATTATTATGGCAATAAAAACTTTAAGAGCTGCCTACCTCAATGACTATATTCAGTTCAGAACTTACAAATCTGATATTGCGTATTTTCTTTTTTCTATAACCGATAACTACGTTGCAAATGAAAACTTTCTTAAAGACTTATATTGCAAAGAAAATGCTTACTCTCGAGAACATCTTTTAATACATGACAACTCAGAAATGAATATCACTTGGATCCATCCAACAAATAAGTTTACTTTCTCTATGAAAAAACTTTTAAGCGAAAGTAAGAGCAATTTAAAGCCATCTTCTCATTTAAAAAATCAAATGACAAACTGCTTAATATTAAATAGAGAACTTAATGAAAAACTAGATCAAAAAGATATCGTTGAAAAAATTTCGCTAATGAAGGAGTTTTATTTGACGAATGTTCCTAATCATGTTCAACTATATATTAATCACATTGAAGCATTGAGTTCCTACATTGAACTTGCATCGCATAAAGAAAAAAATCAATCGATTGATGTAATCAAAGAACAATACAAAATATTTATTTTTGATTACTTTAGTGATGAGCAGCAAGATAAGCTATATGATTCAATAACTTCCGCATTACAAGAAACTTTTCAAAACAATAATTAAGAATTTGTTGCAAAAATTCATGACAATAAACGAAACATATATATTAATAATAGGTAATACACCCCCTCAAGAAACCAAATCAAATAAACTGATTTAATCAGCATATGTTAGGAGAAATAAATAAAATGGAAAGTGAAATTATCAAGGTCAAGGCTGGCCCTACAAAAGAATTCTTTGTTTCAATGATAACTAGAGATATTCAATTGTCGGATGCAATTGTAGAACTCATAGATAATTCCATTGATGGAATTAAAAGACAAAAAAAAGAAAAGTACGATGAATTTTTCATAAACGTAACTTTTAACAAAGAATTTTTTGAAATTGAAGATAATTGTGGTGGAATCGATTTGTTAGTTGCGCGTTATTACGCTTTCGTATTTGGCAAACCACAGTCTGCTAGAGATAGTGAAGAACGAGTTGAGACAACAGGCACTTTTGGCATTGGTATGAAAAGATCACTGTTCAAAATTGGACGTGAATTTGAAATTTCATCTATAGCAAAAGATTCAAGTTTTCTTCTGAAAGTAAATGTTGGGGATTGGATAAAAGAAGATGATTGGGATTTTATCCTAACTGAATCTAATGACAAAGTCTTAAACGATGTTGAAAAATGCGGTACTAAAATTACAGTCAAAAATTTGTTTCCCGGTATTTCTCAAAGTTTTCAATATAATCCATTTATCAAAGAAGTCATAAATATTGTCCAACGGCGAACAAGTTCCGAAATTAGCAAAGGATTAACAATTACTATCAATGGTATCAAAATTGATGGTGCTTTTTTATCCATCATTCACGGCGGTAATGTTTCGCCATATAAGTTTACATTCCAGTCAAACAACATAACCGCAACGATCTTAGCCGGTATATCTGCTGAAACAATGCCAGACAAAGCAGGTTGGTATGTTTATTGCAATAACAGAGAAGTAATATCAGCGGACAAATCATCTCTGACAACATGGAAAGATTACAAAGACTCTGACGGTATTAAATACCATAACGATTATGCAACATTTAGAGGTTTTGTTTTTTTTACTAGCATCTATCCCGACTTATTGCCTTGGAATACATCTAAAACCGGAATAGACAGTTCTTCGGATATTTACAAAGAAACCCGACCGCATATGATTGATGCTTTTAAAATAATAACATCTGAACTAAAAAAGCTTGCAAATCTTGATGAAGAAATACGCACAGAGGTCACAAAAGAACTACGAAAACAACCTGTTACCCAAATCCACTATTTTTCTGCGGAAGAGATCCCTGCTAAAACAAATATCTCGTTTATCGAACCCTGTTCTCAAGAAATTAAAAAGGATTCTGCAAGAGTTCCAATGTCGACAATAACATATAAAGTTGAAAAAAAGCTCGCAGATAAAGTCAAAGTTTCTTTAGATGCAAGTAACTATAAAGATGTTGGTCAAAAGACATTTGAGTATTATATTGAAATGGAGGCAATCGAAAATGCCTGATACAGATATGAAAATAAACTATTATCTACGGCAGCAAAAAACTATTGAACGTCGAATGTTTTGCCACCTTTTTAGTAGTATAAATCGACTTTTTGATTTGCATCATTATCAATACATTGGTATGGGTGCTAAATATTTTGCAGATTTTTTGTTATTTCATCGCGAATTTGGTTTCAAAAAAATGGTCAGCATTGAAGCTGACAACGAAAATACTCAAAAGTACGAATTCAATAAACCACTAAACTGTATTGAAATGCAATATGGTTATTCGAGCGAGGTATTACCAAAACTAAACTGGACAGAAACAATTCGATCGATTGTTTGGTTAGATTATGATAGCCAACTTAATAAATCTATGTTAGAAGACATCGAAACAATAATATCAAAGCTTCCATCAGGTAGCATGTTCTTTTTCTCTTTTAATTCGTCTTGGCCTACTCCAACCACTAATTGGGCTAAAGCAAGAGAAAACTTCTTAAGAAAGAAGTTAGAAGAATATTACCCCACTAGTCTTACTTCAAAAGATTTTGCTGAAAAAAACAAACATTTTACACAATGTAGGCCAATAAATAACACTATTGATAATGCTATCTCAATAAGAACTGGTATGACATATATACAATTAATTGACATTATTTATCAAGATGGCTGTGAAATGACAACCATCGGCGGCATCATTCTAAATGAAAGCGATATTATAAATTATCAAAAACTTGATTTCTCACATTTGGATTTCATAATAACCGAGCAAAATACCGAGCCTTATAGTCTTAAAATCCCACCATTAACCTATAAAGAAGCAATTAAAATATTTGAATATCTGCCTTGTGAAGATTTATCTAAAATCGAAATACCCGGTCTAACAGCGGAACACATAAAGCAAATTGCAAAAGTATATCGCTATTATCCGTTCTATTTAGAAACCTCACTTTTTACATGATTTCAATTGCCCAAACATTATTGTTGTTGTTGCACAAATGAAAAAAACGGTTCAATCAAATCTGGCTCAATAAGGACGCTCCCCCAACTTAAACGAATAGCACTTTCAATTCGCTGTTGATCGAGCCCCATAGCTACTAGTACATGACTGTGACTGTAATCTTTCGAAGTACATGCTGAACCATTAGAAATACTACAGTATTGCTTTGTAGCAATCATAAGAGCCTCTGAATCAATACCTAAAAAACTGACATTCAAAGTATTATCCATACAATATGATCGATCACCATTAATTGAATAACTGATATCTGATGCTAGAATTGATTCCATAATTCGCTGTTTATTATGCCTATACAAAACCTGGTTTTCCTTATATTCATTTTGTGCAATTTCACAAGCTTTACCAAACCCCATAATTAAGGCAACTGGCAGAGTACCAGCGCGAAACCCACCTTCATGACCTCCACCAAAAATAATTGGTCTTATTGGCACTTTTTTACTATCTTTGCTGCGTAGAATTAAAGCACCGATTCCTTGTGGACCACGCATTTTATGTGACGATATAGACATCAGATTATATTTCAATAACTTTATCTCTTCAACAAGTTTACCGCAACTTTGTACTGCATCAATGTGGAACAAAACATCCGTTTCCCATAATGTATCACCTATTTCCTTCACTGGTTGAATGATACCAGTTTCATTGTTAACATGTTGTACACTTACCAATAGCGTGTCGGGACGAATTCTTGAAATCAAATGGGATGGATTAATTAATCCATCCGAATTTGGATTGATGAGCTCAACTTCAAAACCTTTTTTTTCCAAATGTTTAGCCGACTCCAGAATCGCTTTATGTTCAATTGACGTTGTTATCACATGTCTCTTATTTACATCTAAACCATACTCCTCAAGTCCTAAAATGGCCAAGTTATTACTTTCTGTAGCACCACTAGTAAAAACAATTTCATTGTTTGACACGCCTAGTAGCGACGCTACTTGATGTCGTGCATTTTCTACTTCGCTACTTGCATTTTGTCCATGTAAATGAGTACGACTGTCAGCATTTCCAAAATATTCACGATAACCTCGTATCATTAAATCTAATACTCTCTCTTCTATTGGCGTAGATGCATTATAATCTAAGTAAATACTCACGTTATTCCTCCTTGTCTGAACTTTTTTCCAACGCCAGTTTGATCAAATCATCAATAGATCTTATCACATTTGTACCCGCGAGATAAGCAATTCCTCGATTTAGGTGAAGTTTAAAATATTTAGCAAGTGTATCCTCATCTACTGGCAACCCATCTTCAATGCATCTTGCTCGAATTAAAGCCTCATAGATTTCATGATTTTCACCAGCAAAAGTGAGCCATGACATTTCGATGTTACTATCTGATACTAGCTCAAAATCGGACGGGATTGATTTCTCAGAAAGAGAGAAACAAAGTGCCCATCGGCATAATGTATTCCAATTCTGTATTCCAGTTTTTCCTTTTAAACGCGAAAGTTTATCTTTAGACTGATTTGGTAATGTAACTTGTTTTACAATCATTTTAACGTACCTCCAAAGTATCCGGTCTCAATAGACGTACTTTTCTTTTCTTCATCATATTTCAAGGTATATTCTTGATCAATGCATGGTGATAGTGTTCGATATAAATTACCATAGATCTCTTCATCAGTAGAAAGTAATATCATCTGTTCGCTTGCTGCAGGAAAATAATTCGTGACTAATGCCTTTCTGTGAACACTATCTAATCGTGCCAGAGGAGTATCAATAATAATCGGGAATTCTTTTTTCGAGCATTTGCCAAGTGCCCATAGCATCGCAATCACAAGGAGCTGCTTTTCTCCTGCTGAAAAAGAGGAATATCCTATTTCTTCACCACTATCATTGTAATAATGGAATTTCAAAGTGTTTTGATCAATTTTAATTCGATCAAGCAACTTCTCTTTTGACACTAATTTTTTAAAACAATCGCTCATTGTTGAAGCTAGCACATCTATTTTTTTGGATTGCAAGCGTTTTTTGTACTCTTGAAAAACATCAATAGAAAAACCAGCATAGCGTATTGTACGCTCAACGTCATCCAAAACTTCCATAACGCCTACTGTTTTCTCAATAATCTGCACTTGTTGATGTCTCAATCTCTCATATTTTTTATTACAGTCCGCTTCAATTAATCTTGCAGAACGTAATTGTTCATTAAGCGTTGCAAGCTGACTGGTAAGATCTATAATGTTTTTATACGCAACTTCAACATCTTTCTCATCAACTTTGATGGAAAGATGATTTTCAATTTCCACTATCTCCGCAAGAAGTTGGTTGCGTTCAGATAAAACTTCGACAACCTTTTGCCTTTGATTTTTAAGTATAGTTGAGCACAGGATTTGTATTCTAGAATTACAACTGTCAGTAATATTGTAAATTGGAGCAGTCTCGCTACAGACATTTTTTACATAGTCAAGAAAATCATCCATATTGTGATATAGATGATTGATTGCATCATACTCTTGGAATAATGATGGTAATTTCTCTAAAACAGTCTGAATCTGACGTTGTTCTTTTTCAACAGACGTAACTTTATATATTTTATTAAGTAATGGCATGGTCATAAGCAAAGGTAAATCGCCGGCTGTCATTTCAAAAATCCGACTATTAATTTGCTCGATCTTTCCTATCAAATGAGCCTTTTTCGCCAATAATGCGCTTCTTTTTTTTGCGAGTTCTCCACCTACCAATGTGAATTTATTCTCAGCGTTTTTGAGTTTATTTTCAATTTGTATAGATTTTGCATCCAGCAATCCCGACTCCTCTTTTGCTAATTTCAACGCTATATCGGCATCAACCAATTTTTTATCAAATTCCTCAATTTCATTTATGTGATAATTGTCTTCTTTTGACTGTTTAAATTTGCTTTTTATAATTTTTTGGATATCTTCAATAGCTGTTTCAACAATATTAATGCCTAATAGTGATTTAATTGAATCCTTCATGTACTCGTCATCATCAGTATTCGCTAAATCAGAAATTTTCTCACCATCAAAGAAAAAGAATGGCGCAACTGCACTTGGCAACATTTCTTCAATAAATAGATCCCATTCTTCAGATAGAAGTTTCTCATAACTTCCATTTTTCGTCACAATTGTTTTGAAAGCTGGTGTTTTAGTATTTAAACACCAGTTGCGAATTACGCAATATGTTTGCTGATTATTATTGAATTCTAACTCTATCCTTGCAGATTTCTCACCATCGGATTTATTTATAAACTGCTTAAGATATTTCGAAAAAGAAAGCCCACTTTCTTCATACATAAAAGATCTTCTTCCATAAAAAGCTAAAAGTATCGCTTCTAATATTGTAGTTTTTCCACGTCCGTTCATTCCACCAATTAGAACCACAGGTTTCTTACTCTGCAAATCGAGCTTGTTAGTTCCTGCGTATATTCCAAAATTGTGGAGAGTTAGTTTGCTTATCTTCATATTGCGTCCTCTCCGGTCTCAAATAAGTCAAGCAGATTATCTTCTATCCCAGCCTTTGTGTCATATACAGCACCAAGCTTTTTTTTGCGCACAATTTTCTCAATTGCATAAGCTAAAGCATCTTCTTCATCCTGATAAAAACTGCGTCTGATCAGTGTTTCAATTGATGTTAGAATTCCGTGACGATTTTTCATATATGCTGATTTACTTTCCACATCAATAATACTTGTTACCATTTCAAAAAGAAGTTCTTTATTTGGATATTTATCCTGGCATACTTCTTCCAAGAGTTCCCACTCAGTCTTTCCAAATGATAAATCTAATATTGTAAGTTGTTTTTCTAATGGAGTACCTATCACATCTTTGTAGATAACAGGTAAAGAATCATCAAATTCATGTTTTTCATCAAGCCATATTTGACGAATACGATTAAGTTCTTCATTTGAAATAAGTTCAAGATTACGAAAATTATCCGGCCCATTTTGGTTAATATCCCTTTGAACTTCCAAAAGCATTCTAAGCCATTCTTCTCTCACTTCTTTTTTATAAGGCCCATGTACAAGACGCCCACGAAACAAATGTACTTTTCCTGTCATTCGTCGAAAATCACGACGCTCGCGATCAAGTTCTGGGTTTCCTATATAATTGCGCAAATTAAGTAGTGATGACATCCACTCCTTCTCACTGTCATTTATAATCATGGCAGCCATACTTTTGTCTTTTTCGACAAGTGTGCAGACCCAACAACCAAAACGGCTTTTTCCACAACTAGGTGTGTCAGTATTTATAACTAAAGGACATTCGTTATCGGCCGTTGCCCCCTTATACATTGAAAGCAAATCCTTATTTGAGTGACCCCATGGATTTTTATATTGCATTAGTAAATACCATACATCATCGTCAGACCAGTCTTCCAGAGGAGTGAAAACAAGTTCATTTTGCATCGAACCATTCGGACTCAAATAATCTCGAACGCGCATATTTTCATAGTACTTCATTGTTCTTGCCCGATTCGAACTCTCAGCTTTTCGTGTTCCAAGCACAAGAATTGCCTCGCCATATGCAGACACAACATTTTGGACAAATGTATTAGCTGGTTTGATTTTCAAACGATCCGTACACCAACGCATAGTTGGTCGAGGATAGGGATAACCACGACCCAGTAAATTGACCCAAAAAGTGTCGTTATAATCAGGAATCAGTCTATGAGGTACTATAGGTATATCATCAACCTTCGCTTGTTCGCTCATTTTTTTAAGTGAATTTTCCACCCACTTGGCAACAATAGGTGATTCTACCAATGTATCGGTACTAATAACATGTACGTCTTTATGATTACGCTGCTCAGCTGGTAACCCTAAAAGTGCCATCCACACAAGTTGCAATGTGGCTGTGCTGTCCTTTCCTCCAGAGTAGCCTATTACCCAAGGAACACTATCTTCAAGATATAATTTGCGAATGATATCTTGAAGCTCATTCACTTTGCTTTTTGATATACTCATTAGTCAATCCTTTCTGAAGTAAAATCCCAATCAGCTTTGCTTAGAATATACTCAAAAAAAGCTTTTTGATTGATTTGCGATGATGCGATCCGACCATTTATTATTACTAGCCCTTGTAAATCAGGACTCTCTTTATTCCAATTTATACTTTGTAAAAATTGGAGCTTATCACTCCATTTTGACTGATCCGAACAATTTGAAATCAAAACACGTCCAACTTCACCTAATGCTTTTAACGTAATAGCATGGGCACAGATGTACGTTTGACGAAAAAAATCTGGCGTCATGACACGATCTTTTGCTTTCTGCCAAATAAGCATATTACTTGCTACCGCATTCCAATAAGCAGTAATTATACTCTGTGACTCAGTATCAACATGATATTGTTTCTGAAATAATAGTTTAGATGCATGAAATATGCCGCTTAAGGTAAAAAGTTCTTTTGATCTATTTGAAATACATGTCTTTTCATTTTCAACACTTCCATTAAACATTGGTATTTTTAAAATGCATTCTTTTATCATAATAGAAAAAATATCGCGATTATCATATAGTATATTCAACGACTTTGTTGGTCTTATAGCATGTCGATTCAAATCTGTAAACATTTGCTGAGAACGATCTAACCCTAAATCATAATATAAAACAATCGATATATCTTCGTGTCGCAAATCTGGACACTCTTCTAGAACAGCTTCAATTGCCGCTCTCCGATGCTGTCCATCATTAATGATTATACGCGAATTTATAGGTATTCTCAATTGACCAACTGAATTACTTATTCCCTCCGATTCAAATAGTAGCTCGCCATCTACAGATGCTGTCAGAGCAGAAAACACATAATTATCTCTATTGTTCAAAATATAGTCTCGCATCTCTGGAATTCTTTGTTTATTCAAAACTCTTTGCACTCGCATTTCAGGCGGAAGTGAGTTATCAGTAAAAGTGAATATTTTCGCAACTAGATGCAAAGGGCACATCGTCACATAATATGGTCTTCCAGCCTGCATCCCTTTAATTGCCGGAAGTTCAAAAAATATCTCAGTATTTTCCACGACATCTCCTTTGAAAGTTTCAAAATTTATATTGGAATTTCGCATATTTATGTATGGAAGTATTATACATTAACTTCCATTTATCGTCAATTGCAAATTACCTTGTGCCTCAAGTATAATATCTTATGTCAATGATAATCAGAAATCTCTTTAGATATTTAAAGGCATCCCTATGCAAAAATACTCTTTTGAAACGATAATGAATTATGTTCTTTTTCAATACAAAGATCTTATTTGTTATTATTAGATTGTCGTTAATTACTACAGCCATCTTTTCAACCCTAAATCAACCCAATCGGGATAATCAGATTCTCGCTGTCAAAGGCACTTAGTTTTTCGGCCATGCAAAGCACAGCACCAGCGCCACGAAGAAAGGGCGATTTATCAATAACTGAAAAATTTTGAGTCATTTTTTTTAATGGCGTGGCAGTTTTTTTAATTTCGATTGGATAGAGTTTGCCGTCACCTTCCATAATCAGATCGATTTCTTTGGCGTCTTTGTCGCGATAATAATATAAAAATGATTCCCGCCCCTCATTTTGAAAACTCTTCTGAATTTCGCTAACGGCATAGTTTTCCAGGAGAGCGCCACTACTCGCACCATTCATAGCTGTTTCGGCACTGCTCCATTTTGTCAGATAACAGACTAATCCGGTATCATAAAAATACAGTTTTGGCGTTTTTACTGTTCGTTTTAAAACGTTATTTGAATAAGGGTGCAAATAAAAAATAATCCCCAGGGTTTCTAAGATCCGAAGCCAGTTTTTTGCCGTTATCTGATCGATGTCACAGTCATCGGAGATCCCCTTGTAATTCACCATTTGAGAGGATCGAGCTGCCACTGTGGTAATAAATCTCAGAAATTTAAGCGAATCGATGGAACCCGATAAATCTCTTACGTCCCTTTCCAGATAGGTATTAATGTAGCTGGAATAAAAAATATTGCGATCCTCATATCGCTTACTGACCAGGGCCGGCATCCCGCCTCGAAATATCCGGTTAAAAATTTGCGGGGTACTGACTGAGCCAATACGCTTCTGCCGTTCGTACAAAACCTCAAAATCAAGGGTAAACACCCCTTCTGGCTGATTATAAATTTCCTGTTGCGAAAGGGTTGAAAGATGAAGCAACGCCACCCGCCCTGCCAAGGATTCTTGAACCCCACTCATCAGCTTAAAAAGCTGGGAGCCAGTCATCCAAAAATCACCGGCCTTATGGTTTTGATCAATACTCATTTTGATATAGGTGAAAAGCTCTGGCGCATACTGAACCTCATCGATGAAAACAGGCGGTTTGTGAAGTTGAAAGAACATCGCTGGATCTGACTTGGCCAATGATCTTTCATTAAGATCATCCAATGAGACATAATGTCTGCTTCGACCTTCAATCTTCATGAGTTCTTGCAGCATGGTTGTTTTTCCAACCTGACGGGGACCGGTAATCAAAATGGCCGGATATTGCTGGTTTAATGAGAGAAACACATGCTCCATATTTCTTTTAATATACATTGTTACATTGCTCCTTTCGGCTAAAATATATCACACTCCTATTTTAGCCGAAAAGCTGGCGATAATCAAGCATGCAAGCCTAATATTATTATGTATTTAAAAACGGCTAAACCAAAATGATGGTTTAGCCGTTTTTATTTTATTCAAATATGCTTTTATTCAAACACCATTTTGGCAATGCTGGCGCCTTCGCGGGCGTCTTTGCCGTAATAATCGGCGCCGATGGTTTTGGCATATTCGGGGTTTAATACTGCCCCGCCAACCATGATGGTGGTGGCCGGACAGCCGGCCTTGATTTCTGTGATGATTTTTTGCATATTTTTAACGGTTGTTGTCATCAGGGCGCTAAGACCCACCAGTTTTATATCTTCTGCCTGAATGGTCGCAATTATCGCTTCGGCCTTGACATCCTTGCCGAGATCAAGGATTTCGTAACCATAATTTTCTAAGATAACCTTGAGAATATTCTTGCCAATATCATGGACATCGCCCTCAACCGTGGCTAAAATAATTTTTCCTTTGGCCACCTGCATCTGACCATCCTTTAGCATCGTTTCTTTAATCACTTCAAAGGCTTTTTGGGCCGTCTCGGCCGCAAAAATCAGATGGGGTAAGAAACATTGACCCGTTTCAAAGGCATCTCCGACGGCATCAAGAGCGGGGACGATCTCGTTGTTGACAATATCCAGGGGTTGTCTGCTGTTAAGTAGTGTCCGGGTCACTTCGGCCGCCTGATCAGTGAGCCCATCTTCAATGATTTCCTTTAGGCTCAGGGCGGCTTTGGCCGTTTCTGATTTGACCGTGCCAAAGCTGCTGTCTTTATAGGCGTTGGCATAAGCAATACACTGGCTATCTAAACCCCAGAGCGCCCGGAATGCTTTGATGGTGTCCATCATTTCCTGATCACTGGGGTTGATAATCGGGGTGGTCAGTCCGGCTTCTAGAGCCATGGCTAAAAAGGTCCGATTTAAGAGTTCGCGGTTGGGCAGGCCAAAGGAAATATTAGAAACCCCCAGAACCGTCGGCACCCCCAGCTCAGCGCGAAGCTTTTCCAGGGTTTTGATGGTTTCCCGAACTTCTGCCTGTTGGGCTGAGGCGGTTAACACCAGGGCGTCAATCAGAATATTTTTTTTACTGATGCCGTGGGACTGGGCCGTTTTGATGATCTTTTCAGCAATCGCAAAACGATCATTAGCCAGACTGGGAATCCCACTTTCGTCCATCGTTAGCCCTAGGACTAAGGCCCCGTATTTGTTAGCAATCGGAAAGATCTTATCCATCGATGATTTTTTGCCATTAACCGAATTAATGATCGCCTTGCCGGGATAGGTCCGCAAGACCGCTTCGATAACTTCCGGATTGGAAGAATCAATCTGCAGCGGACAATCGACTAATCGGCTGACCGTATCAACCGCCTCCTGCATCATCGCCAGTTCATCAATATCCGGTAACCCGAGATTGATATCCAGAATACTTGCCCCGTCTTTTTTTTGATCGACGGCCAATTGGCTTACGACTGAGAGTTGACCCTGCCGTAGCGATGCCTTGAGCACTGGATTGGTGGTGGGATTGATGCATTCGCCAATAATATCGATATCCTCGCCGAGGATAATCGTTTTGGTGCTGGACGACACTGCTGTAAAACCTTTGTCGGTTACCTTATAAAGCGGCAGATCTTTCGTAGCCTGCTTCATTTTTTTGATATAGTCTGGCGTAGTGCCACAGCAGCCGCCCAAAATCAAGGCGCCCATTTCAGCAATTTGGACCATATAATCGGTAAACTGATCGATGCTGATGTCATAGACGGTTTGTCCATCTTTCATCTGCGGCAAGCCGGCATTGGGTTCGACCATCAGCGGTACCGAGGCATAGCGAATCAGATCTTTAATAATCGGCAGCATCGCATCCGGTCCGGTGGAGCAATTAATGCCGATGGCGTCGGCGCCAAGTCCTTCCAGGATGGCAACCACCGTTAAGGCATCACTACCGGTTAGGGTGCGGCTATTCTCTTCATAGGTCATTGATACAATTACCGGTAAATCCGAGACTTCCTTGGCGGCAATCAGGGCTGCCCGGGCTTCACAGATATCGGTCATCGTTTCGATGATGATTAAATCCGCTCCGGCTTGATCCCCGGCTTGAATAATTTCCTTGAAATAATCAACGGCTTGGTCAAAGGACACCTCTCCCAGGGCGCCGATTAGCGTCCCCAGCGGCCCTACATCCAGTGCCGTAAAATCGGGATTTAAAGATTTGACATTCTTGACACCAGCCGTAACCAACTGTGCGACCGTATAAGCACTGCCCTTTAACTTGTAACCATTCACCCCAAAGGTATTGGAAAGAATAATGTTGGCACCGGCATCCATGTATAATTGGTGAATCCCTTTAATTAGTTCAGGATCGGTCAGGTTTAAGGCTTCCGGAACCGCTCCAATTGATTCCAATTGATGCTGAAGCAAACTCCCCATTGCCCCATCAAGATACAGCCGTTTACTTTTGAGTATTTCTTCTAGTTTCATTGCTTTTCCTTTCCTTTAGATAAAGGTTACGTATTTAATAAAATTATCTAACATAATTCAATTTCACCCCAGGCACCCAATTGATCGTCAATAATAATCAGAACGCCTAGGATCCCTGTTATGTTTTTTACCCAGGAAAGACCATTTTTCACATCTTCCGGTTTTTTTATCCGATTGCCTAGCGCCGTCGCGACAGCATCGGCCAGGGGAATGTTTTCACTGATGACGGTGACCGCATCAGCCTTACCAAAGCTCAGGGAATGACCGATGATCCCAGATGAGGTGCAGACTCCCAGAGGATTTTCCCGGGGTTTTATTTTTAAGCCCAGCTCAGCAAAATGCAAATTTCCGGTGTGGAGGGCAATTCGCCGCTCTTTTTTTGTCTGAATAAACAGATCTCCGCCGTTTTCCACGACAATTTCGCTTGAATAGTGCTTTAGCATCCTGCCGATATACTTTGAGACAGCGCCAGCCACCGCCGCCATCGGTCCCACCCCGGCTGTTTTTCCAGCTTTTAACATATCTATAACGATTGGCGGCGAATGGGGGCTTAATTCTAACGGTGTTAGTGATTTTATAAAATCTGGCTCATCGTGATTATAATTGACAATCGTTTGGCGTAGCCTGTGGAGCTCTTTTTTTAGTCGCTCGGTTAGTTGCGGGGTGATGGTGCCCTGATCGACCCCAATAAAAAGGTCGGATTCAAATTCGAGGATCTGGAAATAATCCAGATCCTCGGCTTTCATCTCATTTCGATAGGTTCGCGGTTCAAACATCTTCAGATAATCGCATGGATGGCGCGCATCGGACAGGCTTTTACGCACAGCATACACTCCAGACATTTGTCGTCGTGATGGACTAGCGACCAGTCAGCTGTCATTTCCAGGGCATCGACAGCACAGACCGCAGTACAGGCGCCACAGGAAACACACTTAGCCTGATCCACCTCAACCACTGATTCGATGTCTCTGACGCCAATCTGGTGTTCTCTTAAATAAACAATCCCAGCTTCGATATCCGCTTCTGAGCCTTTAATTTCCAGCAGCAGGGTTCCCTTAATATTATCATCGATAAAGGCCTTAAGAATACTAAAATCGAGATGGTAGGTTTTAATCAGTTCCATCGCCATCGGTTGACCGGCAGCCTTTTGCGGAAAGGATAAGAGTATTTTTTTTGTCATCATCGCGATTCTCCTTCTTTGATCTCCAGCCCCTTAATGGCATTTCCCTGAGGGAAGCTCTGAATCGGTTCCTGCAGGAAAAACTGACCTTTTTTAATCCAGTTGCCCAGTTCATCGGCAATCTCTCTGGCCATTTTCAGACTGGATAGCGGTGAAGTTTTGATAATTTTGCCATTAATATCGACTGCTCCGCTTCTGAGCTCGGCATAAGAGACTTTTTTTAGGCTCGGCTTCGCTTTTTTAGGGACACTGTAGTCAATCACATTGGTGTAAAGATCCTTATTTTCAACCGCTACAAAGGCCATCATTTCCTCATTGAGAATCGGAATCGGGATTCCCACACCGACAAACATCGAAGTACCATAACCTTCATAAACAGCGCCACGAATATATTTGGGATTCATTTCTTTCATGTTTCCAATTAGCGCCAGGGTCGCACCGGGGGTCTGGGGATAGCCCTTTTCATCGCGCGGACAGGCGCTATTAAATTGGGTTCCCATCCAGGAGACATGGCCCTGGGCGCCGCCAAAAAAGATCCGGGTGCCCATGCCGATGGTCTTAAGCAGGGGATCATTGAGGAGCGGACTTAATTCCCCGGCAGTGCTATAGGTGATATTGCCCATATTCGGTTGTAGAATCCCCATGTAGGTATATAGCCGCTCACTGGAGCCATTGATCGCGGCATTATAATTCTGATAAACATTTCTGGGATTAAACAGATAGGCTTCATTTAAATCCTCCAGTTTCACCCAGGTATCAATTTCCTTTCTGGGATAACAGTCGGTTCCCTGAGATTTTGCCAACAGATGCACCGCTTTGCCGGCGATCAGGTCACTGATTACATGTGCCCCGCCATACTCAATGCCTTTATCCTGGGATGGTTGGGTTGCTCCCAGATAGGTATCCACAGCGGCCAGACCGCCATAGGCTTCAACCCCATTGATCGTGATCTGACCCATCCGGATCGGTGGATCCGCGTGTCCAAAATTTAAAAAGGCGCCGGACGAGCACATTGGTCCAAAGGTCGCAGTTGTAACCACGTCTACATATTGTGCCGCTTCTTTAAGGCCCCGTTCTTTAACGATCGCGATGACTTCTTCAGCAGTGACAACGACAGCCTCGCCGCGGGCGATTTTTTCATTAATTTCCTGATAGCTCTTTGCCATTTTCCCCTCCAACAATTCTTAATTTATACAGTTTTTTACGTTACACCATGGTATTGAGATAGGCGTTCATAAAGCCGTCCAGGTCACCATCCATGACACTGCCGACATTGCCTACTTCGACATTGGTGCGGTGATCTTTGACCATGTTGTAAGGATGAAACACATAGGAACGGATTTGACTGCCCCAGGCAATCTGGCTGTAATCACCCTTGATATCATCGATGTGATCCATCTTTTCCTGTTCCATGATTTCGACCAACTTACCTTTTAGCATGTTCATCGCCACCTCTTTATTCTGGTGCTGTGACCGTTCGTTTTGACACTGAACGACAATCCCGGTTTTCAAATGCGTAATTCGAATGGCCGAATCGGTGGTGTTGACATGCTGCCCGCCAGCGCCACTTGAGCGAAAGGTGTCAACCCGAATCTCTTCTGGTAATATTTCAATTTCTAGCGATTCATCGACCTCGGGCATCACATCCAGCGAGGCAAAGGAGGTATGGCGGCGGCCAGATGAGTCAAAGGGTGAGATCCGAACCAGTCGATGCACTCCCCGTTCGGTTTTTAGGTAGCCGTAGGCATTAATCCCTTCAACCAGCAGGGTGACACTTTTGATGCCAGCCACATCACCAGGTTGCAGATCCAGGGTTTTAACCTTGAATTTTTTCTTCTCAGCCCACCTGGTATACATTCTTAGTAGCATTGCGGCCCAATCCTGGGACTCAGTTCCGCCAGCCCCAGGATGGAGCGAAATAATCGCGTTATTGCTGTCAAATTCGCCAGAAAGCAGGGTCTCGGTCCGGAAATTATCGAGCTTCTCGTCAAGTTCCTTGATCGCTGACCCAAAGCCTTCAAGAAGCTCCCCTTCTTCAGCCAATTCCAGCATCACCATGATATCATCCAGGGCTTCTGCCAGCTCATTAAAATGATCGACCTTTATTTTAATCAGCTTCTGCTCTTTTAAAACAAGCTGCGCGCTTTTTTGATCATTCCAGAATTCGGGATTCTCGGTTTTCTTCTCGAGCGCTTCCAATTCTTTGACAAGCCGTGGCAAGTCAAAGTGAATTCCCCATTTCTTTTAGTTTCGTCGTCATTGCATTGATGATCTGTTTTTCTTCATACAAATCTATCATCACGATCACACCCCTTCTATTTATATTGTTTAAATAATTATGAAAATTATCTAAGATCGTCAAAAAAGATAACCCAGTACCGACAATTGTTACATCATGTTGTACGCATCGGAGCGGACACAGCAAAGCCTGTCCGATTCCGTGGCGAACAACAGATTAACAATTGGTCGGTACGGTAGTTTAGCGACAACCTTAATTATTGCTATGCGCCACAGCATTTCTTGTATTTTTTTCCACTGCCGCAAGGACAGGGATCATTTCGACCGACCTTATTGTGAGCGCTGGCTGAACCCGCCGGTTTGCCCTCGATTTCACTTTCGTTGGTCTTCAGCTGACTGAAATCGACCGTTTTAGGCTGCTCTTCGCCAGCTGGAGCAACCTGGATATTGAGGTTGAACAGGTATTTCACGGTATCTTCCTGAATCCGCATGATCATGTCGTCAAACATGTCAAAGCCCTCTTTGGTGTATTCTTTAACCGGATCATTCTGTCCATAGGCACGCAGTCCAATCCCCTGTTTGAGCTGTTCCATATTGTCGATATGTTCCATCCAGGCGGCATCGACGCTTCGTAATAAGATCATCCGTTCAATATTCTGAAGCTGTTCTTCACCCAGTTGCGCTCTTTTCTCGGCCAGCACGTCTCGGCACTCGCTAAGAATCGCTTCCACCAAAGCTTCCCGAGTTTCCGGTTTTTCCGGCAGGGATAAGCTTTCCTTAGGCAGGACGTTAGCCTCCAGATGCTTATGTAAGCCTTCCAGATCCCAATCATCATAGTATTGGCCATCGCCGGTATACATGCTGACATAAGCATTAATCAAGGTTTCAGTCATACTCCAAATTTCATTTTCCATGTCTTTACCGTCGATAACCTGTTGCCGTTGTTCGTAAATCAGTTCCCGTTGACGGTTCATCACATTATCATATTGCAGGACATGCTTGCGGATATCAAAGTTACGACCTTCAACCCGTTTCTGGGAATTCTCAATCCCGCGGGTGAGCATTTTATTTTCGATCGGGGTTTCCTCATCCAGACCAATCGATTCGACCAAGCCCTGGATTTTTTCCGAGCCAAAAACCCGCATCAGGTCATCTTCCAATGAGACAAAGAATTGCGATGAACCGGGATCGCCCTGACGACCGGCACGACCACGGAGCTGATTGTCAATCCGACGACTCTCATGGCGTTCGGTCCCGAGAATATGAAGCCCGCCCAATTCAATGACACCTTCGCCAAGTACAATATCAGTCCCACGACCAGCCATATTGGTTGATATGGTTACTGCGTCTTTTTGACCGGCATTGGCGACAATTTCAGCTTCTTTTTCTAAGAATTTGGCATTTAAGACATTATGCTTAACCCCGGAACGTTTTAGATAGGTACTCAGCAACTCCGACTTTTCAATTGAAATAGTCCCGATCAAAATCGGCTGGCCAGTGGCATGTCGCCGTTTCACCTCTTCAGTCACGGCGATGTACTTCCCTTGCTCACTTTTATAAATCAAGTCATTAAGATCTTCTCGAATCAGCGGTTTATTGGTCGGGATGGTTAAAACATTGAGATTATAGATGGTCTGGAACTCGTCTTCTTCGGTTTTGGCCGTTCCAGTCATCCCCGAAAGCTTATTAAACATTCTAAAGTAGTTTTGAAAGGTCACGGTCGCCAGCGTTTTAGATTCCCGGTTAACCTTGACATTTTCTTTGGCTTCAATGGCCTGGTGCAGACCATTAGAATAGCGACGTCCCGGCATTAGTCGGCCGGTGAACTCATCAACAATGATAATTTCGCCATCCTTCACGACATAATCGCGATCTTTAAACATCAGCGTATTGGCATGAAGCGCCTGGTTGATATGATGGGAAATTTCCATGTTTTCCATATCGGCCAGATTGGTCAGGTTAAAGTATTTTTCTGCCTTGATGACCCCTTCGTCTGATAACATCACTGATTTTGCTTTTTCATCCTTAATATAGTCATCTGCCTTCAGGCTCTTAGCAAAACTGTTGGCTAAAGCATAGAGCTTGGTGCTTTTGTCACCGCTACCAGAAATTATCAGCGGGGTTCGGGCTTCATCAACCAGGACGCTGTCAACTTCATCGATGATCGCATAATTTAGTTCCCGCTGTACCTGCTGAGCCTTGACTGAGGCCATATTATCTCTGAGGTAGTCAAAACCGAATTCATTATTGGTTCCGTAAGTAATATCACAGGCGTAAGCATACTGCTTTTCCGCAAAAGACAAGCCATGGACAACCAGACCTACTTTAAGACCTAAAAAATCATGAATTTGACCCATCCACTCACTATCACGCCTGGCCAGATAATCATTGACGGTAACAATATAAACGCCGCGGCCATCCAAGGCATTCAAGTAGGCTGGCAGGGTTGATACCAGGGTTTTACCTTCCCCGGTTTTCATTTCGGCAATATTGCCTTCGTGAAGGGCCATGCCGCCGAGCAGCTGAACCGGAAAATGCTTCATTCCCAGAACCCGGGCGCCAGTTTCACGAACCGTCGCAAAGGCCTCCACTAATAAATCATCAAGGCTTTCTCCTTGAGCCAGTCGTTCTTTTAAGATCGGCGTTTGACCTTTTAATTCTTCGTCACTCATCGCCGCGAAACGGCTGTCCAGCTCAAGAATCTGGTCCACCTTTTTTTGCATCCGTTTTAATTCTTTTTTATTACTATCAAATATTTGATCTAAAATTCCCAATCTATTCACTCCTTTGTAACATTCTTGCTGTAATTATACACTAAACTTCATTATAGCATAATCTCTTTAATGAAACTTTATATAATTCAAAAGGGACTGTATTTTTTTATACAGTCCCTCGTGGTTGTCGCTAAACTACCGGCCCGACCAATTGTTAATCTGTTGTTCGCCGCGCCATGCGAAATTCGCTACGCTCCTTTCGCATTGGTCGCGGGCAGTCGCCAACTATAAGCAAGCTTATGATTGGCTCGTTGCCTTCGCGAAGAATCAGACAGGCGATGCCGTGTCCGCTCCGAAGCGTAGGGTCTGACCCCTAGGTCACAACATGATGTAATAATTGTCGGTTCTGGGTTAGCTTTTCTAACAGTCTGAAATTTATTTTTTCTTGCGCCAAAAGGCTACATCTTTGCCATCCAATTTTAGTTCAACCAGTTCATAGCCGGCTCGTTTTCTTTCGTCGACGGTTTGCTGAAAGTCTTTGCGTTCATCATCATCCATATTGGCCAGCATTTTTTCCTTATCTTCGCTGGTGCTTTCGTATACCCGGCCGACTACGGATTCAGTCACCTCTTCAATTTCCTTGAGCGGGATACCGACCTCGTCTCTGGGCGTTCCGTTGATCAGGGTTTCCGCTTCCTTACTGGTTTCGCGCATCAATTGTTTGCGTCGTGCTGCTTTTCGTTTTTCGTCTTCTAGATTGAGTCGCTGCCAAACATTAAGCATCTCATCTTCAGAGAACTCCAGATCATCCTCATCCTTGCTTTTTAAGCCGCTATCATAGGTATTGGATTCACTGCGCAAAACAAAGGGCTGGTCAAGATCGGTCAATTTAAAACTTTCGACAATTCTCAGATCCGATTCCGGAACCGGGTGGGGCTCGCCATCCGGATCACTTAGGGATTTTGCCACCTTGTTTAACTCAATTTCACGCATTTGCAAAATCAGCCGTTCTTTTTCAACAGCTAGTTTTTCCTCATAATATTTTTTGGTGAAGAAGCCGGCATCATCACTGTTAAGAATCTCTTCCATATCGGCTGCTTCTAGTTCTTTATCACCCTTAACATAGCTTCCAACTTCCTGGATATTACTGATAATCTTGGTGCTTCCATCATCGACCGGTTCCATGATTCGGGTCTCCTGGGAGTCATTGCCACTGATCACAATTTCTTCGGTTTCGGTTCCAATTTCTGAATCAATCACGTCCAGATCTGCTGGAATTAGTCTGGTTTGCTCGTTATCCTTTAATTCTGCCAATTGATTGGATTTAAAACCTTCGGTCGGTATCGCAATCGTGTCATTTTCATCGCGATCGCCGCGAATACCGCCAGTAGCGGCCATATCACGGTAGTAATCATCTTCAACTTCATCGACATCTTCTGGTTCATCATAGCCTTCCTGATAGCTGTTTTGATGCGTCGATACCCGATCGATTCCGTTATCATCCTCATCACCAAAAATCCCCTCATCTTCACCATATTCACTGCGTTCATCGTGCATGATCGAGGCTTTTTTGTTCATCACATACTGAATAAATCCGATTAAACCGATAAGCATTACAATTGTACCAACGGTGATGCCGGCTACCGCTCCATAGAGACTCATAAGTAGGGGTATAAAAGGCACTGGAATCGGCAGATTGATGCCTAAAAACCATAACAGGGTATTGGGCTGAATCAGCGAATATATGGGACTCAGTCCCTGGGTAATCTGTTGTCCAAAAACTGCCGGTAAAATATCAATGACGCCCTGGGATACAGGCATGTGACCGCCGTTGATAAAAATCACCACAAAATTGGAGGTAATCCCCACGGCCATTAAAATAACCCAGAAGTCATCCAGATTAAATACCAGCATGACCAGGATCAGGATATAACTGGCAAAATTCACAATTTCCAGATAGGGTTCAATCAGCGTTATACCGCCGGTGTAGATGTAAAGATGCAAGGCAATTTGCAACACCAACCCTAAAATCCCAACCGGTAACAAGGAAATTTTTCTGACTTTGAAACCCCGGAGGCTTCCCCTTCGAATTTTTCCAATTAAAAAACCTAACATAATCGCAATAAGTATTAACATATTAGTTTTAACCCCACTATTTATTTATAATCAGTTCTTAGGTGTTCCTATCTATATAAATGCTTAGATAATAATGCATATAGGTCTATTTTAAAACAAAAGAAATGTTCTGTCAAAACTTTATGCCTAAATAATGTATAAATTTGAAAATAAACTGAATTTATCAAATAATACCATCAAAAACACCCCTTAAAACTATTTTTCAAGGGGTGTCTGTCATTATTTACGCTTTTTCTTAAGAATTTTTAGAAAGTCGGCTCGATTAAACCATAATTCCCATCTTTTCTCATATACACAACATTGACATCATCGGTATCACCGTTGAGGAATACAAAGAAATCATGTCCTAGCAACTCCATTTGCAAGGTCGCTTCGTCTACATTCATGGGTTTGACTGCAAATTTTTTAGTTCGGACAACTTTAGGCTGGAAGGTATCATCTTCAACACCTTCAATACCTTCCAGATTGAATTTGGCTGTTTCGTCCTGATTACGTTTTTGTAATTTTGTTTTATGTTTTCTGAGCTGACCCTCAAGTTTATTTACAACATCCTCAATCGATGTCACCATATCCTCAGATCTTACTTCTGCCCTTAAAATGGTTTTTCCCACCGGAATAGTTACTTCCAGCATCTGATAATTTTTTTCTTTGCTAAAGGTTGCGTACACTTCTGTTTCCTGACCAAAGTAACGGTCAAATTTACCTAGCTTCTTTTTTAATGTTTCTTTTAAACCTTCTGATACATGCATATTTTTTCCGTAAATTGTGAATCTCATAACGACAACTCCTTTCAAAAGGTCAAACTTACTCGTTTACACTTAACATAAAGTGTTTTGATAAGTATATTCCTATTATACCCAATCCAATCCCTTTTAGTCAAAATCATTTGTGTCAAATTCTTGTCACAAAATATCATCTAAAAGGATGCTCTTTCTAACAATGCTGTCTCAGTTGACCTGGTTTTTCACCCCACACTCGCCAGCTGGAAGTTTAGCTCAGTGTTCGCATCACAACTCCTTCTCTCGGTCTACCCGGCTGGACTTACTTCTAAGACGCACTATGATCAACAACTCTCTATTGAATTGTCTTACGTGGATCGCTTCGCCTGCATCTGGCATCGACTTTCAACCACAAACCTGAGACAACGTCTATTATAAGATCATGATCGCGAAAATGTCAAGTGAAATTCGATAGCTAACCCTTCAAGTATCAAATTCAACACCTTCCATTTCAAGACTATTCCATTCATTACCTTTTATGTTATAATAGATGAAATAAACTTCCGGAGGTTTTTATGTTATTGGGTATTGCCGCAATCTTAACAACGATTATGTTTATCATCAATATTACGCTGACATTCACCATTATTTTTCTGGAACGAAAAAACCCTCAAAGTACCTATGCCTGGTTATTATTCCTGTGGATGGTACCAATTATCGGGTTTTTGTTTTATATCTTTTTTTCTCAGAATTTAACCAAACGCAAAATTTTCAGATATAACACCCCTGAAAATATTCAATATCAGCATTTATTAAGACAACAGCAACGATCACTTTCACGAATTATCGCGATTGATCCGGATAGTCCGATCGAAAAATACCGTCATTCGATCGAATTTCATTTAAATATCAGCGAATCCCTTTATACCAATGATAACACGGTGGATATTTTCACCGATGGCTATCAGAAATTTGACGCCCTTTTTCACGCCATGGAAGACGCCCAATCATCGATTCATCTGGAGTACTACATTATTAAAAATGATAGTCTGGCCATGAAACTTTTTGATACCCTGACCCGGAAAGCCTTGGAGGGAGTGGAAGTAAGGCTGCTTTTTGATGCCATGGGCGGGCGATATATTCCCCCTTCAACGTTGGCCCGTTTCGAGTCCGCCGGCGGGAAGATCGGTATTTTTTTCCCATCCCGGTTTAAGATGCTCAATCTCCGGATTAACTACCGTAACCACCGTAAAATTGTCATCATCGACGGGGTCATCGGTTTTGTCGGTGGATTTAACATTGGTAACGAATACCTTGGTCTGGAGAAAAAAATGGGATACTGGCGGGATACCCATTTAAAGGTCGTCGGCTCAGCCGCCTATGAACTGCAACATCGTTTTCTACTGGACTGGCGAGCCAGTTCCAGCGAAGAGTTCCTTGTTGATGATAGCAAGCTTAACCAGTACTTTCCGACCATCTCGCAAAAACCCGGGGTCGGCATCCAGATTGTCTCGAGCGGCCCGGACAACATCAACCAGCAAATTAAGCAGGGATTCCTGCGGATGATTAATAACGCCGAGGATTACATTCTGATTCAATCACCCTATTTTGTACCGGATGAGAGTATTCTCGAAGCTTTGAAAATCGCGCTGTTATCGGGTATCGACGTCCGGATCATGATCCCTAACAAGCCCGATCATATTTTTATTTACTGGGTCACGCTAGCCTACGTCGGTGAGCTGATCGAATATGGTGCTAAAATTTTCATCTATGAAAATGGCTTCCTTCATGCTAAAACGATTGTCGTCGATGATTCCGTCTGTTCGGTGGGTTCCTGTAACTTTGATATCCGCAGCTTTAGGCTTAATTTTGAAACCAACGCCTTTATCTATGACCGCAAGGTTGCCACCAAGCTCAAAAAGATCTTTGTTGAAGATATTAAGAAATGCACCTATTATAACAAAGAACTTTATCGTAACCGCAGCCGCCGGGTCAAAGTCAAAGAATCGATATCCCGGCTATTTTCACCGCTGCTTTAATTTACTGCCTCCTTTCAATAAACTCCTGTATCAAAATCAATTCGCGACTGTTTGATTTTGATACAGGCTTTTTTTGATTATTTGTAAAAAAAAGATTGACTAGATTATACTATGTGTTGTATAGTATTGTGCGAGGGGAGGTATTCAAATGGACATACAATTAAAACGCGGACTGCTAGAAATTTGTGTGCTGACGGTGCTCAATCGTGGTGACTCCTATGGTTATCAGATTATCAAAGATGTCAGTCCGTATATCGAGATTTCCGAATCCACACTTTATCCAATCCTAAAAAGATTGGAGACAAACCAGTGTGTGGTCGTGAACTCGGTTGAACACAATGGCAGGCTTCGCAAATATTACAAAATAACTGCAACTGGTCGTAATCGGATTGTTGATTTTCTGGACAATTGGAAAGAGGTTATGACGGTTTACAATTTTATTACTGAAGAAATGAGGTGTTATACAGATGAATAAAACAGAATTTTTATTAAGTCTGGAGAAAAAACTTGTGGCGCTGCCCCAGAGTGAAATTGAAGTAACCCAGGGGTTTTATTCCGAAATGATTGATGACCGGATCGAAGATGGCATGAGTGAAGAAAATGCGGTGGCCGCTATCGGCGATCTTGATACGATCGTCCAAAATACCCTGCTGGAACTACCCCTACCGACCCTGATGAAAGCCAAGATTCAACCAAAAGCTGGATTGAAGCTTTGGGAAATCGTCCTGATTGTACTCGGATTTCCGCTCTGGTTTCCCTTAGTGGTAGCTTTTTTCGTAGTCATTCTTGCCGTTTATGTGTCCATTTGGGCAGTCATTATTTCGCTCTATGCGTCGGTTGCAGCTTTTGCGGTCAGTGGTGTGGCTGGGATTATCAGCCTCTTGTTTGCCCAAAGCTTTCCCGCCGGTCTGTTGATGTTTGGTTTATCCCTGATTTGTATCGGAATCAGCGTGCTTGCTTTTTTCGGGGTCACGACATTATCGATCTGGCTGATCGGTCTAACCAGGAGATTTATCCGCTTTGTCAAATCATTGTTTATCACGAAGGAGATCATTTAAATGCAATCAATAAAGAAAATAATAATGCTGGTCGCCGGTGGATTGATTATCCTTGGTTTTGTAATAGCCTTACTGGCGTATGCTCTAACTGGTTTCAATTGGAATTCGTTTAACACCAATTTGCCCGATGAAGAAAAGAGCTACAGCTATGCTCTGGCCGATGTTTCCAGTTTGACTGTCAGTGACTTAGATGCAGATGTCAGCATTGTCGGAACTGACGCCGACAGTATCACAATAACTTGCTATGAAAATAAAAAAGATGCCTACACCATCGCACTCCAGGCAAACGGTAATCTGAGTATCCAGCGTTCCCTTCACAAACGCTGGTATGAGTACATTGGTTTTAATATCAGTAATCAAAAAAGATCGCTGACTGTCGCTGTTCCCCGAAAGTTTAGCGGCGAAGTCGATGCGGCCACCATGAGTGGCCAGCTTAATCTGACCAATTTCGATGGATTAAGTGCCCTTAATACCAGTACTGCAAGCGGACAGATCACTCTGAAAAACGTGACTACTAATAATCATATCGCTGCTTCTACACTGAGTGGCAACTTTGATCTTGACAATCTTCGTGCCGGCAAAGACATCGAACTTGGAACATCCAGCGGAGAAATTCAATTAAGCAATGGAAAAATCGCCGGAAACATGACGGTTTCTTCACTCAGTGGTAATATTGATTTAGGCGATATCAGCATCAGCGGCGAAAGCTCCTTTGAAAACAGCAGTGGCGCAGTGCGCTTTAATAATCTTACCGCCAATAATGTTTCAATCGCCACCCTCAGTGGTGATGTTTTAGGAAGCCTCCGCGGCGATCCTGGTAATTACACGATCACCGCCGACAGTCTCAGTGGTGCAATTGATATTCCCCAATCTGGCAATGGAAATAATACACTTGATATCTCAACAAGCAGTGGTAATATTGATGTTAAATTCAGCTCGGCCAATTAAATTGTCAATTGATTAGCTTCCGAGTTTAAAAGGGACTCACGCAAATTAAAATTATTTGCATGAGTCCCTTTATTTTTTAGAATCTAAAATCTCGCTTGCCGGAACTTAGCTCGGTTAGATGAGCCGTGGCAATCCCGCGAACCTTATCGTTGGGGATCGAAGCCAGTTCCCGGGCAATCGTTTTTTCACCATTTAACTTGGTCTCCGGGGCAGCATAATCTTCTAAATATTCTTTCAGGGTCATGATCGCGTTGGGCTGACAGCAATTGGCAATCTGGCCCGATTTGACCAGTTGCATAAAGCGGTCGCCGGTGCGGCCTTCCCGGTAACAGGCGGTGCAGAAGCTGGGAATATGGCCCATTTCTAACAGCCAGTTGACAATCTCATCGAGTTTTCTGGTATCATTTAACTCAAACTGAGCTGAGTTTTGATCTTCCGGTTCGGGGGAATCATAACCGCCGACACTGGTGCTGGAACCGCCGCTAATCTGTGAAATCCCCAGTTTTAGGACCCGCTCCCGGGAAGCCTGGGATTCCCGGGTGGAAATGATCATCCCGGTGTAGGGTACCGCAATGCGCAGCACGGTGACAATTTTTTCAAAAATTTCATCAGAAATGGCATTGGAAAAATCACCGGTGTCAATATCATCAGCCGGGCAGATCCGCGGCACCGAGATGGTATGGGGACCAACCCCCATGGCGGCTTCTAAATGTTCGGCATGCATCAGCATCCCGACAAAATCGTAGCGGTACATGTTCAGGCCAAAGAGCACCCCGATCCCAACATCATCAATACCGCCTGCCATGGCGCGATCCATGGCTTCAGTATGCCAGGCATAGTCACTCTTGGGTCCGCTGGGATGAAGCATTTCATAATTTTCCTTGTGGTAGGTTTCCTGGAACAAGATATAGGTGCCGATTCCGGCTTCTTTTAGCTGTCGATAGTCATCAACCGTAGTAGCCGCAATGTTTACATTGACGCGGCGGATATCACCATTTTTATGTTTGATGCTATAAATGGTTTTAATGCTCTCTAAAATATACTCCAGGGGATTATTTTTAGGATCTTCGCCCGCTTCCAGAGCCAAACGCTTATGACCCATGTCCTGAAGGGCAATGACCTCTCTGGCGATTTCTTCCTGGGTCAATTTCTTGCGGCTGATGTTTTTATTTTTTAAATGATACGGACAATAGACACAACCATTGACACAATAATTCGAGAGGTAAAGCGGTGCAAACATAACAATGCGATTGCCATAAAACTTATTTTTGATATCCATGGCCAGTTTTACCAAACGGTCATTTTGTTCTTCTAGCTCACAGGCCAGTAAAACCGCCGCCTCGCGATGCGTCAATCCCTGATAGGTGCCAGCTTTTTCAATAATCTGATTGATCAGGGTGACATTTGTTTTATTTTCTTCCGCATAGGCCAGGGTATCAAGGATTTCCTGATCATCAATAAATTCGACTGCTTTTTTTGACATGATATTATACATTGTTACTCTCCTAAAGTTTTTATTTTGTTCAGTAAAATGCGCTTATTTCAAGTTCTAATCTTGAGGATAATCGCCCCGGTGGGTTAAAATTTCGTAACCAATACCTTCGATCCGCTTTGTTAAGCAAACCCGGCATTCAGCGGCTTCATCGCCGGTGCAAATTTTATTATCATAGAGGGCGTAATCTTTTCGCACTGACACTGGCGACAGGTTGGGCATGACCACATTGGCGCCAGCCAGGATTCCTAGTTCTCGACCCTTGGGATCAATTGTTCCGAGTGCTGTGGTGGCCGGAATCAGCGCTTTAGGCAGCATTAGACGCAGGATTGAGATAAGCAGCAGGGTTTCTTCTAGGGTGCCGGCCTTTGCCTCCTTATAAGGGGTGTGCTGATGGGGAATAAAGGGTCCAATCCCAATCATCTGGGGATTCAGCGTTTTAATGAACAACAGATCCGCGACCAGATTTTCAACCGTCTGATGGGGCGATCCCACCATAAAGCCGGTGCCGACCTGAAATCCGATTTCTTTGAGATCTTGAAGACATGCTTTTCTATCTTCTAACCGCAGTTGTTTGGGATGGAGTTTCTGATAGTGGTCTTCGCTAGCGGTCTCGTGCCGCAGTAAATAACGGTTGGCGCCAGCAGCAAAAAATGCTTCATATACAGCTCGGGGTCGCTCCCCGAGTGACAGGGTGATGGCACAGTCCTTGTAGCCACTTCTGATGTTACGAATCAGCTCAAGCATCTGTTCGTCGGTAAAATCGGGATCTTCCCCGCCCTGCAGGACAAAGGTGCGAAAGCCTAAGTCGTATCCGATGGCACAGCAATCGAGAATTTCTGGCTCACTTAAGCGATAGCGATTGGCCTGTTCGTTGCTGCAGCGGATGCCGCAGTAATAGCAGTCATTTTTGCAATAATTGCTGAATTCAATTAGCCCCCGGACATAAACCCCATTTCCAAAGGTTTGACCCGCTACTCTCCTGGCCCGGTTTGAAAGATCCGCCCGTAAGTCAGGGGTATTATTTTCAAGCAACCATTTAAACTCTTCTTTTTCCAGAAATTGTTCTTTTTCCAGTTTTTCTGTTATTTTACTCATCGTTTTCATCCACTTCTTCACCCTTCGGCAGTTTTGAATAGACTGTTTTGATATTAACGCCGTCAATCATTCCCAGCTTCCCGGACAGCGAGCTGATGATATTGGTCGAAGCATCGACAACGACACTGATCACTGAAACATTTCGCTGATGATAGGGGATTCCCATTCGCCCGACGATATGCTCACCGTAATCATGAAGCACCCTATTGAGTTTCTCTACTGCTTCTTTTTTTTCAACGACAATTGCGATTAGTCCAATTCTCTTTTCCATCTTTAACTCCTCTACTTAACTTCTTTTTAACCAGCTACCCTTAGCCAAAAATTACCTCAATTCCGCTCCGCTTCATTTCGGTCGCGGGCAGTCGCCAACTGCAAGCAAGCTTGCGATTGGCTCGTTGCCTTAACGCGAAAAATCCCTGTACCGAGATGGCACAGGGAAAAATACGCAAATAGTCAGACCATTTTCAAAAAATGACATGAATGAATGACACATGATTCTCTCGCCTTTCCATTAGGGACGAACCCGGATGGCATCAGTACGATAGCTTTTTTTAATTTTAATAACTACGCGTTTAATAACTACGCGTCAATGCTTAGCAATGTTTAGCATTGCCTGTCCAGTTTGCTGGCAGAATCAGAGCTTTCTTCATCTTTTAGTTCACTGTTGTTGAAAAGGATATCATATCCGATAAAAATCTTCAATGCTTATTATAGGGAAATTTTTGTTCTTTTCCGAACTTCTATAACAACCTGCAAAAAAAACGGATCATGCGTTATCGCGATCGGGTTTTTGAAACTTCACAAAAACCCAATCGCAATCGCATGGTCCGTTACTATTTTTATTTACTCTAAATTATGAATAAACAATCCACTTCTTAATTTTGGTTCAAACCAAGTCGATTTTGGCGGCATCAACAGATCTGCATCGGCAATATTGATCAGTTCTTCAATTGATGTCGGATACATCGAAAAAGCCAGTCCCATGTCGTCATTGACGCGGCGCTCGAGTTCTTTTAAGCCCCGGATGCCGCCGACAAAGTCGATCCGTTTATCGGTGCGAATATCCCCGATTCCCAGAATTGGTACCAGGATATTGTTTTGCAAAATCGCGACATCGAGTGAATTAACCGGATCGGCGGGATCGTAAACCCCTTCTTTGACGGTTAGTAGATACCATTTTTTATCGACAAATAAACCAAAGCTGCCTTTTTGAGGCGGTGTCACCGGTTCGGCATCCTTAGGGGTCACATCAAATTCTACTGACAGTGCTTTTAAAAACTCATCAACACTGAGACCGTTAAGATCTTTGACCACCCGGTTGTAATCCATGATATACAGCTGCTCATCGGGAAATAAGACCGAAAGGAAATAGTTGAATTCCTCTGTACCGGTAAAATCCGGGTTTGCTTCGCGACGCATCAGACCAACCTTAACCGCCGAAGCTGAGCGGTGATGACCATCGGCAATATACAAGCTTTCAACCTGACCAAATTTTTCAACTAAGCCGTTAATTACAGCCTCATCGTCAACAACCCAGGCGCGATGGGTAATCCCATCATCTGCTACAAAATCATAAATCGGAGCCTGCTCTTTTTGCCAGCTTTCGACCATCTCATTGATGGTCTCTTGCGCCCGGTAGGTCATAAAAATCGGTCCGGTATTGGCATTGCAGGCGTCGACATGCTTAATCCGGTCTTCTTCTTTATCGGCGCGTGTCAGCTCATGTTTTTTAATGGTATTATCGAGATACTCGTCAATCGCGGTACAAACAACCAGCCCGACCTGGCTGCGGCCATCCATGATCAATTCGTAAATGTATAAACAGTCTTTGGTATCCTGAGTCAAGGCTTTCCGATGAAACAATTTTTCCAGGTTTTTTCTGGCGGTTTCATAGACAAAGGGATCATTGATTTTAATTCTTTCGTCCAGGGTCGTTTCCGGCCGGTCAACCCGTAAAAAAGAATCCAGTTTTCCCCGCGCTGCGATTGCCGCTTCTTCCCGGTTATAGACATCATAGGGCAAGGCTGCTACATCCTGAGCTTTTTCAGGAAAGGGGCGAACCGCTTTAAAGGGTTTTATAGTTGCCATTTTTTTCCTCCTGTTTTTAAATAAAGAAGTGGCTTCAGCTTAAGGAAGACCACTTCTTTGTAGAAATTTTGTTCTTATTTTAGAATCCTTACCCGAGCGACGCCTTCGATCGCTTCTAAAGCGGTCTTAACCTCTTCACCAACATTGCTGTCAACATCAATAATGGTATAAGCCCAAGCACCTCGGTGTTTGTTAGTCATATCCGAAATATTGATATCATGATCGCCAAGCACCTTAGTAATTTGTCCCAGCATGTTCTTGACATTGGCATGGTTCACGGTTAATCGGTTTACTGCTTCGCAAACTCCCATATTGCAATCTGGATAGTTTACAGAATTGATAATATTACCGTTTTCTAAATATTCTTTTAAAGAATAGATAGCCATTTCAGCGCAGTTTTCTTCACTTTCCGGGGTTGAAGCGCCTAAATGCGGAATGTTGATAACATTTTTCATTTTCAGCAAGCGTTCATTGGGGAAATCAGTTACATAGGTTGCAACGGTATCCGCTTCAATGGCATTTTCCAAGGCATCGTAATTAACCAGTCCACCCCGGGCAAAGTTAAGCAGTCGCAGCCCTTTTTTGGTATCTTTTAACAAATTGGCATCAACATAATCTTTTGTTTCATCCATATAAGGAATATGTAGTGAAATATAATCACAGTTTTTAAAGATTTCTTCTTTGCTGACGGCACGTCTAACTTTTCGGCTTAATCCCCAGGCATTGTCAATTGAAATAAAGGGATCAAATCCATAAACCTTCATCCCAAAATCGACTGCCATATTGGCAACCAGGACGCCGATGGCACCTAAGCCAATCACACCCATTTTTTTGCCATATAGTTCCGGGCCGCCAAAAGCACCCTTGCCCTTTTCAACCAGAGCAGGGACTTCATCGCCTTTATCAACCAGGGTGCCTGACCAGGCAATCCCGTCGATCACCTTACGTGAAGAGATCAGCATCCCAGCGATCACCAGTTCTTTTACTGCATTGGCATTGGCACCGGGAGAGTTGCAGACCACGATTCCCTGTTCTGAGCATTTATCGAGGGGAATATTGTTGACCCCAGCTCCGGCTCGACCGACAAATTTTACCGACTCTGGAATATCCATATCGTGCATTTGAAAGCTTCGCAGGAGAAGCGCATCCGGATTTTCCGGATGATCTAAAACCGTATAATTCTCACTTAACATTTTTAACCCTTTTTTTGAAATATTATTCAGGGTCTGTACTTTATAATTCACAATCGTTTCCCTTTCTTCACGAAAACGCCTAGGCGTTTTCTTTTTCAAACTTCTGCATAAAATCAATCAGCGTATCAATCCCTGCCATTGGCATGGCATTGTAAATGCTGGCCCGCATTCCGCCAACGCTGCGATGACCCTTCAGATTTTCCATTCCGGCTTTTTTGCTTTCTTTAACGAATAGCGCATCTAATTCGTCTGATCCGGTGATAAAAGGTACGTTCATTAGTGAACGGTCTTCTGCTACCACAGTTCCTTTATAAAGCTTGCTATTGTCAATAAAGTCATAGAGCTTTTGAGCTTTTTCTTTGTTCACTGCTGCCATCCCAGCAACACCACCATTGGCTTTAACCCATTCAAAAACCAGCTTGCAAATATAAATGCTATAGCATGGTGGGGTATTATAGCAGGAATCGTTATCGACATGGGTTTTGTAATCCAGCATAGTCGGGGTAAAATCTTTGGCATGACCGAGTAAGTCTTTACGGATAATCACCGCGGTGACACCGGCCGGCCCCATGTTTTTCTGAGCGCCTGCATAAATCAGGCCAAATTTTTTAACATCATACACTTCGGATAAGATATTAGAGGACATGTCCCCAACTAATGGTACATTTCCCGTATCGGGAATATTTTCTGGTTTGAATCGCGTTCCGTAAATGGTGTTATTAACGCAAATATGGAAGAAATCAGCATCGGGTGTAAAATCCTTGGGATCCACTTTCGGGATGTAGGAAAAGGTTTTATCCTGGGATGATGCAATAACCTTTGCTTCTCCATATCGAGCTGACTCTTGATAAGCCTTTTTTGCCCAAGAGCCGGTAATCATAAAATCGGCCTTATTGGTTTTTGAAAAAAGATTGAGTGGTACCATGGCAAACTGAGTTGATGCGCCGCCTTGTAAAAACAGGATCTCATAATTATCAGGTACATTCATCAGTTCTCGGTAAAGACTTTTTGCCGATTGTAAAATATCATCAAAGTAGGATGATCGATGACTCATCTCCATCACGGACATGCCTGCATCTCCATAGGATACCATTTCAGACCCGGCTTTTTCGAGGACTTCGAGTGGTAAACAAGATGGTCCAGCTGAAAAATTATAAACTCTTTTCACGTTTAATTTCCTCCTTAAAATAGTGTTTTGGTGTGATAAATAATTCTCTAAAAAAATTACTTCTTGCTATTATATGTTAAATGTTTGTCAATTGCAAGATTTTGCATTAAATTTGATGAAAATTTTATTTTTGATCCATATTTTTCATTCAATTATTACTGTTGTATTTGCAGGTGTGATCGATTTAACCAGTGACTGCGATAAATTGGTCTGAATTGGCAATTCATATTCTCCCGGAGCCAAGTTTGCACAGTCCACAAAGGCTTCGATCTGAGCCGCATTTAAACTGTTCAAGACACTGCTGGCGCCTTCTAGTTTTACGACAACCCGGGTGTCCTTGATTTTTGAGATCACCTGACCGGCTCCGAGGTTCTTGGCTCCGACCTTATCAATCGTAAAACTCTTTTCGACCGGGGTTTCGATCGAAACCGTGACCTTGACTCGACCACTGTTGTCGAGAAAATAAAAGCCTTCCGGTGCCCGAAGATTGATGTCTTTGGTAAATGTTTTGGATTGACCCGACACATCAATGGGATCAATCGAAATCGTCTCGATGGTACTGAGTAAATCTTCTCTCGCTCCAATCATAATTTTGGAGGGCTCAACGACCATTTCTGTAACAATCGTGCCATTAGCTGGTTCCCCGGTTGTTGACGGGGTCATTCCAATCGATTTTGTCTTGCCTAAGAAAATTTCCGTTGCAACAACATTCGGTAATATTTCTAAATCACTGATGGGATTTCCAGACCCATCATAGGCCGTGACTTCCAAATACCGCGTCGTATCCGCTGCCAGTCCGTTAACATTGGCGGTGGCAGTAATTTTATCAATCAGTAAAATTGACGCTTCCGGCCCTTCAACTTCGACCGTTTCTTGCGATTTGGCTGAAATCACCGACAGCTCATTAGCCGGTATTCCCTCCAGCACAATCTCCACATCCATCGCTTCTTTGATGATATTGTCCACCTCAATCTGAAGTCTGGTCGGATTCATGCTGCTGATGATTACCGAATTGGCCAGCCCCTTCACTTCGACATCCAGATCATAGATCCCTTTCGCTTCAATCTCACCCAGATCAACTTCGGCAGTAATTTCTTTTGCAATAATATTTCGTAAATTTCTGTCTGTTCCCTTTACCTGTAAATTGAGGTAATAGTTTTTATTTTCCGCTAAAACCAGATTCTTTTCGGTCAGCGCTTCAACATTCGTTAAGGTGATCGGAATACTGTTATAATCCTGGGTGATCAGCATATCGGCATTTCCATTCACCATGAACCAGAGGGTGATGGCAATGCCCACCGCTGCAATCATCCGAAATAATCGTTCATGCAAGGATATCTTTTTCTTATTTGCTGCCATCGATTCTCCCCCAGAGCTTATGAATCCATCCGCTGTCGGTGTTGCCATCCTCGGTGATGATATAGTTTTCCAGAATGATCTGCTTCAGAACCTCAATGATCACATCCTGAAACAAGGTTCCCTTTGATGCATAAGATATTTGACCCGTTTCTTCTGATACGATAACCACCAGGGCATCGGAATTTTCAGTCATCCCTAAACCAGCCCGGTGCCGGGTTCCAAATTCACTGCCTAAATCACGGTTATCCGAAAGTGGTAGCAAACATCCCGCCGCCCGGATTTGTCTGGACAAAAGATTAATAATGACCGCTCCGTCATGGAGGGGACGATTAGGCGTGAAAATATTTTCCAATAATTCACTACTGATGTCAGAATCCAGCTCCGTTCCTGTTTTAACAATATTATTAAGCCCGGTATCTTTTTCTAGCACGATCAGTGCACCAGTCCGTTCGCAGGCCAGCTTGCCGACGGCTTTAATAATTTTTTCGACGTCTTCTTCCATAAAATCCATCGACGGCTTCTTCATCATCTCTTTAAAAATACGATTATTTCCTAATTGTTCCAGGGCTGAACGAAACTCTGGCTGAAATACCACCACAATGAAAATAAACGCCCAGGTAAAGGCGCTGGTGATGAGCATATTCAGGGTCGTAAAACCCAACCACTCGCTAATTGGTGATAAAAAAAGCAACACGATCAAGCCTTTAAAAACCTGTTCTGCCTGGGTTCCCCGAATCCACATCAATAGCCGGTATACAACAATAGCAATGATGACAACCTCGATGATACTGGCAACCGTTATTCGCGATTGAACATATAACAAAAACTCTTCCATTTTAATTCCCTCATTCATTCGATGCTATTAATTATACACTACCTGCGCCATTTCGTGAAAGGGAAATTGAATTTTTTCAGATTTTTACAGTCGCCATTAAGATTTTTTTTAAGGGAGATTTGTGAAATTCATGCTAGAATTGATTTAATTGAAAATTTTCCCAATCTTTTATAAAGAAAAAGGAGCTATTTTACATGAAGAATCATCTATTTTATTTATTGCCCAAAAGTGAAACTGTTTTCTTAACCAATACCGATTCATTCAACCAGGCCTACAATATGTTCGTGATTACCAATTATACGGCTTTGCCGGTCATAAACAAAAAAGGTCAGTACGTCGGAACCATCTGTGAAGGGGATCTACTGCGAGTTTTATCGCTGAGCCTGACCCATCCTGAAATCGATCTCGACTCGATTGAAATCAAAGACATTGACTTTAAAATAAACCTGGAAGTCGCCCGCGTCAACGAAAGCTATGAACATCTGGTGGAGCTGGCGGTGAAACAGAATTTTATTCCGCTTGTCGACGACCAGGGCATTTTTATCGGTATTCTAAGGCGCCAGGAGCTAATCAAAGAACTAATCAAATTTTTATCTGAAAAGGTCGCCGAACAAGACGTTGGTTGATTGATCCCCGATACTACAGCACATAAAAAAATAAAAGCCAATTGATTGGCCCAGTTTTCTTCCATCGCCAGATCTTCTCGGTCTGATTGACAATGAAAGCATGGCTCGATCAATTGGCTTTTTTGCCCGCTCGGTTATTTTTTTTGTTTTAAACGTTTTAATATCTCCTGTCCACTACGGGGACAGGGAATCGCCGCAGCTTTTAGTAAGGCTTCATATTGGCTGATAAATCGATTTAACGGCAGTTGCATAAGGCTTTCCTGGGCATCGCCTGCGAGTAGAAAAACAGCCAGGCTTTGATAAACGGGGATTGCTGTTTTCTGGTCACTGGCCAGGGCTGGAATAACCCGTTGCAGGATCGCCAGATCAATGACCTCGACTTCGCTATACAAACCCTCAGCACCGCTATTAATGCCAAAGGCCAATATTTCATTTTTCCCCCGGTAGCCGATCGGGCAGCCATGTTTTATTAACAGCTGCTGCAATTTATTGAGCAGATTTATTAATCGCTCCAAAATTTCCGGTAGACCCCTGGCCTGACTATCAATTTTAAAGGCACTGTTTTCCCAGTCGCTTGCTTCCGCAGGACTGCCATAATCTGAAAATATACCAATTTCAACCACGGGCATCTCGATCACATTGCCGCTATCAATGACCCGGGAATCGACAGGAAAACTACCGGCTCCCTGATTAATGGTAGCGATGAGATAAAGATTATCGGGAAAACTCAGGTTTCCATATTCGCGAAAAGCGGTGATATCTGCGCCAAAATCTTCCCGGGTTAAAAAAGGCTCCTTGTTGCCATTGATCCCTTCGAGCAAAAGCCGCAAATAATCTGCAGTCGGTGACTGATCCATTTCATCGAGGATAAAAAAATGCGGTTTATCCGGGGATTCTTTGGCGGTCTTTAAGCATGTCATAATCGGTCCGGGGATAAAGTGCCCACGACTATCCAATCGACCAAATAGATGACGATGATCCTCCCAATTTTTTCCCACCAGCAACCGTTTAAATCGACCGTTTTCTTGACTGGCTCCGATGGCCTCGGCAAAGAGCCGCGGAAAGCTGCTTTTGCCGCTACCGATCCGGCCTTTGATGATCACAAATGGTTTTGATTTAAGCGATAAGTAATAGGATTTAATGAGTTCCGCTGGATAATAATAGCCTAAGTTCGCCATTTTTGCCTGAACCACTTGCAGCTTGGGGGTGAGGTAATCATTTTTACCCGGGGAGAATAGCACCCGATTTTTTTCATCTTTTTTACTGGCCAATAAGATTTCTTCACTGGAATTTTCCTGAATTGTAATTTCATCACGGTGGCTCTTTTTTATCCGATTTTCTGCTAGCTTAATTTCTGCTAACTTGTTTTCTTGCAATTTATTTTCTTGCAACTTATTTTCTTGCAATTTGTTTTCTTCACTGTGACTTTCATCATTTTGCCAATCTTCGCTGGTGCTTTCAACTGCCTCCGCATCATTTTCAGCGGCTGGTGACGCGATTGCCGATTCTTCCTGATCCAGTGGCTGCTGATTAGCGAGCGGCTTGGTTATTTTCTGGTTTTCGGTAACGATCACATTATTATTATGATCCATTTCTGGTATGACTGCTTGGCCTGGTTCGCCACCGGTCGATGCCTTATCAGCTTCAACTTTATCTACTCCATCTGCTTTATCAACGCTATCAGCTTTATCAGTCTTAGTTAAGCATAATGCATACATTTTTCTAAAATCTTCAAATTCAGCTGCCAGCACCGCATCTTCGGGTATTTCGCTTTCGCTATATTCGCGATAACAGACAATCCCCGACACCAAACTGGCATTGGCCAACAACACCTCTTGATGATTGGTTTGATAGTTTCCGGTCGCAATTCTTTTTCGGTACTCCGATGCTTTTTCCGAAAGACTGCGCAAGCCAAGCCCTTCTTCACCATAAACGATGGCCAGATAAAGCTTGCGGCTGTCCATTGCCAGGATATAGGCCAGATAGAGTCCCTGATCATTACTGCCATTAATTTGCTTATCGGTAACCTTAACCCAGGGGATTTCAGCCCATTGGGTTTGGCCGGCAAAGCCGAGCACCTGATAGTGTCCCGATTGAATCGTGCCAAAACCTTCAATCACCTTTGGAATATCTTCGTTGATAACATCCTTAAAGGAAAACCGAAAGTCTCTCGGGTAATAGTTGGGATAGCCGCTAATCCATTTTTCCAACAAGACCTGAAGCCCCGCTGCTGTTGCGGCTACAGTGGTAACTACTTCGCTTTTTTTGATATCTTCAGGATTGTTTTCGCCATCCTCGATCACTAATCGCAAATTGAAAACCTCATTGGCTTTGATTATTTCCAGCCTTGGGGTTTTTGTATCATCGCGATCGGCCTGAAACCATGATTGATAGTCCGGAAAGGCTTCCCCCAGTTTACGTATCAGGACCCTGCTCCATTTCAGTTTGGCATTACTACCTTCTGTTTCCAGATAAGAGGGGTATTCGCGCTGCTGATAAATTATCGCCAGTCGTTCGCCAACACCGCCAAAAAAACTGATCAGTTCTGTTGGAATATTCATCTCCGTATTGATGAAATCAGATAATTCTGTTGTTTTAATGATTCGATCCGATTCGAGTAATTCCCAGCTCATTGACACTGCCTTTCTCTTTTTTTCACATTTATTATCCAAAAGTTTTGTTATTCTAGCCGCTCAGATTCCTCTTGATCAGCTGTTCTTTGATTCTTTTGAGTGTCCGGCTTTAGGCGATTTTCTTCCCGCAGTTGCCATTCACTTCGCATTTCTTCTTTGATCCGCTCCTGTTCCGCTTGATCGGCTTCTCGTTTTTTAAAAATCAATGCCAGTTCTTCCGGTACCACTGCTTTCTCGTTTTCCGCTAAAGTTGTCCCGGAACTACTGATAAAGTACTGCCGCTCGCCGGGTCCCTGAAACTCGACAAAATAAATGCTCTGATTTTTATCGAGCATCATGGTTCCCTGATAGACCATCACCTGAAGGGACGGCCCAAAAATCGTTGCTTTCACACAGGCGGTTGTCCAACCGGTAAACTTCATGCCGTCATATTTGGGTATTAGATGATTCAGCTTATCAAAAAACTCCCGTTCCAACCGCCAGTCATCGTTAATTGAAATGATCACTGCGGCGGTTCTTTCGGGAATATGTATCTGCACAAAGCCATCTTTTAGACCGGCCTGGTCGACATACTCCTGAACACTTTTGGTAATATCAATGAGTTGTTCGCTGCTTGTTATTTCAATCTTGTAGGCTTTCATTTGCGCTCCCTATTCTTGTCTTCGTTTCTAGCCCGACAATAACATCGGCTATCATTCATTATAAACCATTCAATTTAAAAAAACAAAAACATATCCATCCATAATAGATAAATATTTGCAATGGAAGTTGTTTTATTATGCCTATTATGAACAATTTTTCTATGAGACCGCACCCTGATATGTTAAAATGATCCAAAGTTCTTAATTTGAAAGGAATCATTTATGTATTATAATTTGAGTCTGCTATTTATCTATTTTTTTCTATATGCCATCATCGGTTGGATGTGTGAAGTGGTCTACTGTTCCATTCCAGCAAAAAAATTTATTAATCGGGGTTTTTTAAACGGTCCCTATTGCCCCATTTACGGGGTCGGTGCGTTAATCATTATCATGTTTTTAATGCCTTACGTCAGTGATCCGATACTCGTCTTTTTTATCGGGATCTTGCTGACCAGCACCCTGGAGTATATCACCAGTTGGGGGATGGAAAAGCTTTTTCATGCCAAATGGTGGGACTACTCGGATCATCAATATAATATCAACGGCCGGGTCTGTTTATTGAATTCTTTTCTATTCGGTCTCTTATGTGTGATTCTAATGTATCTGGTTCATCCGATTGTCAGTGATCTGGTGAACAGCTTTTCATCTTTCTGGATCCAGGTGATTGCTACCGCGGCGGCGGTCTTATTTCTAAGTGATCTGGTTGAATCAACCCGAGAAACGGTTTCCTTTAACAAAAAACTGACCAGCGTTTATGAAGCAACCACCGAGCTTAAAGACAATCTAATGGAAAAGGGGATCACCACCGCCAACGAAGTCACTGCCAGGGTTCGCGAACTCAAGGACGACAAACTTTCCGAAGCCAAAGATTCGGCTCACCACTTAATTGTTTCACTAACCAGTCGGATCAACGAAACAAAGCTGATCAACCGTTATTCCCATCGCCGCATTATGAATGCTTTTCCCAAAATGGCCCATGTCTATCATCAGAATTCACTCGAGCTTTATAAGGCGCTGATGGAAAAAAATAAAGGTCACCAATCTGACGGTGAAGCAAAGTGATTTTTGCAGCGCTTTATCAGCAATTGTTACTTATCTGAAGCAAATTTGATAGTAAGGAGGTCCGTGTATGTTGTATCACAGCGAACTTAATCTCATCAGTCAGCTTGCCGCTTTAGATCTTCCCGTTGATGTATCGCTGCTACCGGAGTATCGACTAGGAGAAATGGTGACGGATTTATTGCGAAATGTCAATCATCTTCACGGCGATTGCGCGATGTCCTCAACGGAGTGGAATAAATCGCTGCACCTGATGATCGATAATCCCAATCTCACCAACCTCAAGGTGATGGCCTACACAAACCAGCCGGATAACGGCCTGGTGGCTTATTGTTTCTCTGATCTGACTCCGGACTCGGCGATCATCGCTTTCCGGGGAACTACTGGGATCGGCTGGGTCGATAATATTAAAGGGGGATTTTTAACCGATACGCCCCAGCAATTAAAAGCCCTGGAATTTTTTCATACTGTTGATGCAGCTTTTAATTTCAAGCACTATACCTTAACCGGTCATTCCAAGGGCGGTAACAATAGTCAGTATATTACCATTGTCGATGGCAATAAGATCAATCGTTGTGTCACCTTTAACAGCCAGGGTTTTTCAGCTGAATTCATTCGAAAATATGCCACCGCAATCCGCACAAATCAAAATAAAATAATTGCCTATGAATCGGCCTGGGATGTTGTCAATATCCTCTTAAACAGCATTGCCGGAAAACGGGTGGTAGTTGGGGGCGAATCTAAACTGCCTCACCATAACCATCCGCCCAACCGTCTGCTAAACCAAAACGGCGAGATCCGAAAACCTGACATGCGCCATCCTTTTTATTCCGGCTTTCAGAATTTTACAGTCAGTTTAACGCTGCTAGCTTCCAAGGCTAAACAACAACTGGAAAAAAGTAAGCACAAATAAACCAAAAAAGCGTCCTTTAACGATTGCACCGGCTGGTCAATCCACTAAAGGGCGCTTTTTATGATCCGAATCGGTGATTACGCCGGTTCTTCCTGGTCGGCGGTCATTTTGTTGATCCGTTCATTAGTGATTTTTCGAAACACTGCGTAAAATACGGCAAAGGAAGGAATCCCGAGAATAATCCCCAGGAAGCCAAATAAACTGCCCCCGATAATCATCCCGATCAATACCCATAACCCCGACAAACCAATTGACCCACCTACCACGCGGGGATAAATGACATTGCTTTCAACCTGCTGCAAAACAATAATATAAACCACAAAAATCAGACAGTAAATGGGATTTACCACCAGTAAAATAAAGCCACTGGGGACAGCACCCAGAAAGGCTCCAAAGACCGGAATCACGCTGGTCATGCCAACCATAACTCCAATTAGCAAGGCATAGGGAATCTGCAATATTGCTAAACCAACCGTACACAAGGTGCCCAGAATAAATGCTTCGGTAATTTGGCCGGCAATAAAACCATGAAATACCTGGTTGGCGGTAATGCTGACATCGGAAATAAAATCAGCACGGTCTTTTCTGATATAGGCATAAATCAATTTATCCTTGAGCGTCAATAATTTCTCTTTGTCCGCTAGCAGATAAATGGAAATAACAATTCCCATGATTGCATTAAAGAAACCGACGGTAATGTTTTTTGTAAAATTGAATATTTCCGGTACTGAACTCAGCAACAGACTGCCAAATTGTTCCATCAGAGCATCCCACTCGATGGTGATGTCTGACCACAACGTTGCGGGCAAATTAAAAAACGCCAGGGTGTCATCAATCAAATTATTAAATGAATCAATATAATCAGGTAACTTGACGATCAGCGTATCGACACTTTCGGTGACCTGGGGAATAACAAAGGTAATCAAGCCGGCCAGAATGCCAATCACGAATATGAATGTCAGGGTAATCGCAACCATCCGTTTGCCCTTATTTACATCCCGATTTTTCTTGTTCTTAAAAAGCTTGTTTTTAGTTTCAAAGAGCTTGTTTTTGTTTTTGGGGCGATTCATAAAACCAAGCAAATGCTTTTCAATAAACGACATCGGGATGTTTAAGATAAAAGCAATTCCCAGTCCGATCAGCACCGGTGTAATAATATTCATAAACAGGCCAAAATATCCCAGCAGGTATTTCATGTTGAGAAGCGCCACCAGCAAACAGATTCCAAAGGTAATCAGGAATAGATAATTTCTGAAGGTTTTGTCAGTCATTTCTGTGTTTTTATTTTTCAACTCGTTGTTATTTTCCACCGTGATTCACCGCCTTTTTTATTTATTTTAGCATCAAAGACCATCGTGCACTTAATTTTTATGTTTCCAAGTAAAAAGCATCGCCTGGTTGAGCAATGCTTTTTATGTATCTATAATGATGTATGAAGAACGTGTTAATAAGATTTTATCAAGGTGATTCCACCAATTAGCGGAAGCGGCTTGGCCTCAAGTTGAGCCACATTGATAATCCCGTAAATAGCAAAGCCTAAAAATGCCAGTGGTGCCGCACTAAAAAGAATCGTCGCCACAATCCATCCGATGAAGGGTATCAGGCCGATCACACCACCAACAAAGGTCAAAATCAGCCAGGCCAGAAATAGCACCAAACCCTGATTGGTATGATATCGGGCAAATTGATTGTCACCTGCCGCCAATAAGGGAATCAGAAAAATGATATAGGCAAAGATTGCCATAATTTTGCCATCTTCGGCTTCTTGCTTGTCAATATCAATCATTTCGTTTACCTCCTCTTAAAGATCAGATCGGTAATTAAAACTACGGCCAGATTGAGCCTCAGTTTTTTAATTACTTATACTAGCTACATGATATCACACTAAAAGTTTAGCGGTCAATTGTTATTTTGAGTCCCTGCATTGTTATTCTGAACTTTTTATTAAACTCACCAAAAAAGGAACGCTATTAAAGCGTTCCAAAATTTTTAGCGGGCACTACGTTTTCGTTCCAATTCGCCCAGGACTTTCTTGCGGATCCGGATATCGGTGGGTGTCAGTTCCACCAACTCATCATCGTTGATAAACTCCAGCGCCTGTTCCAACGTCATCAGTCTTGGTTCCACCAGTTTCAGGGCCTCATCGGTTCCTGAAGACCGGACATTAGTCATCTTTTTATTTTTGGTCGGATTAACGGTCATGTCATCACTGCGATTATTAATCCCAATGATCATCCCCTCATAGACCTTGGTTCCCGCCCCGACTAGCATTTCGCCTCGGTCACTTAGGTTAAAGAGTGAGTAAGCCATCGTTTCACCACTAAACTGGGAAATAAGCACACCGTTTTGTCGCTGTGGAATCTCCCCTTTATGGGCTTCAAACTGGGCAAAACGACGCACCATGGTACCTTCACCATGGGTGTCATTGATAAATTCACTCTGATATCCCAGTAAGCCACGGGTTGGCACAAAAAATTCCATTTTAGTCCAGGAATCTTCATTATACATGCTTTCCATCCGACCTTTTCGAATATTGAGCTTGGATATGACTGCACCGGAGTATTTTTCCGGGACGGAGATAATTACCAGTTCCACCGGCTCCAACAACTTGTCATTTTCATCACGATGCATGATTACTTCAGGTTTAGAAACGGCAACTTCATAGCCTTCCCGACGCATGTTCTCCAGTAAAATCGATAAATGAAGCTCACCACGTCCGGAAACCTTAAAGCCGTCAGTCGTGTCTTCCAATTCTTCAACCAATAGCCCAACGTTGACTTCCAACTCTTTTTCCAACCGCGCTCGAATGTGTCGGGTGGTGACAAATTTACCGGAGTCGCCCGCAAATGGTGATTTATTGACCAGGAAGTTCATCGACAAGGTAGGCTGTTCAATCTCAATCAGTTCCATCGGTTGAACCTGATTGATCTCACCAATGGTTTCACCAATTGATATTTCCGGGATTCCCGAGATCACGACAATATCCCCGGCTTTTGCTTCTTTGACTTCGACCCGGGCTAAGCCACGGTAGACGAACACCTGATTGATTTTTTCCTTTTTGAAGCTACCATCGGTTTTACATACTTCGATCTGTTCGCCGGCATGGATGGTTCCAGAATAGACCTTGCCGATCCCCAGACGGCCAATGTAATCGTCGTAAGCTAATGAGGACACCTGCATCTGCAGCGGTTCAAGACTCAGATCATCCTGAAGGCCGACATGTTCGACAATGGTTTCAAAAAGCGGTGCCAGATCAACCCCTTGATCATCCATATCACGAATCGCAATGCCCTCTTTGGCAATCCCGTAAAGCACCGGGAAATCCAATTGTTTGTCATTGGCTTTGAGTTCGACAAATAAATCGAATACCATATCAACGACTTCTTCGGCGCGTTGATCTTTTTTGTCAATTTTATTAATGAACAGGATCGGGTTTAGCCCCTTTTCCAAGGACTTATTCAGGACAAACCGGGTTTGTGGCATTGGCCCCTCACTTGAATCAACTAATAGCACCACCGTATCAACAGTTCTCAGAATCCGTTCAACCTCTGAAGAAAAGTCGGCATGGCCGGGGGTATCGACAATATTGATTTTAATGTCTTTATACATAATGGAACAGTTTTTTGAGTATATGGTGATTCCGCGTTCGCGTTCAAGGTCATTGCTGTCCATTACGCAGTCCACGACCTCCTGATTTTCTCTAAAAACATTGCTTTGTCCTAAAAGGGCATCTACCAGGGTAGATTTTCCGGCATCGACATGGGCGATGACTGCAATGTTAATAATAGGTTGTTTGTTATTCATAAATTCCTGCTTTCTTAATTAATTATGGCGTAACATTGAAAAGTCCTGCAACATTGAATGTCGCAGGACCTTGTAAAAAGTCTGATATTAACGTTTTGAAAACTGTGGTGCACGACGGGCTTTTTTGAGACCGTATTTTTTTCTTTCAACCATACGTGAATCTCGAGTCAAGTATCCGGCACGTTTCAGTGCTGGTCTCAGGTTGATGTCAGCTTCAAGCAAAGCCCGGGAAATCCCGTGTCGGATTGCTCCAGCTTGTCCGGTAAAACCGCCACCGTGTACATTGACAATGACGTCGAATGTGTTTAGTGTATCGGTTAATGTTAAAGGTTGTTTTGCGATAACCTTCAAGGTTTCCATTCCGAAAAATTCATCAATATCACGTCCGTTAATGGTAATTTTTCCACTCCCTGGTAATAATCGAACTCGGGCAACCGAGGTTTTTCTTCGTCCAGTTCCAAAATATTGTACTTTAGCCATTCTCTATATCCTCCTTCTCAGCATTAAAATTCGTAAACTTCAGGCAATTGGGCAGCATGTGGATGTTCGTTGCCAGCATAAACTTTAAGTTTAGTCGCAATTTTATCCCCTAATTTGTTATGTGGGATCATACCCTTCACTGCTTTGAAAACCAAAAGTTCTGGTTTTTCAGCTAAGAATTTTCGGTAGGTCATTTCTTTTAACCCACCGCAATATCCTGAATATGTCTTATATAATTTTTGATCCAATTTGTTTCCGGTTAGCACAATCTTTTCGGCATTAATGATAATAACAAAATCTCCGCAATCCATATGTGGTGAAAAAAATGGTTTATTCTTTCCTCGCAAAATATTCGCAACTTCTGTCGCCAGCCGTCCTAATACCTTACCTTCAGCATCAATCACATACCATTTACGGTCTATTTCATGAGATTTGGCCATTTTTGTGGCGTTCGCATTCATCTCAAAAATCCTCCTCAGTTAATAATTTCTTTATTTTTTATCTATTGGTTTTCCGATAAGTGGGAGTTATCAGAAATCGTTTTTTATCGTATCGGGGCTAGTGATACATTAACGTCCATCGTTAATTCTATAGCATCTTCCCGGGTGTGTCAAGTTATTTATGCCCATTCGCACATTATTTTATTATATCTAATAAAATACTTCCTTTAAATAAAGACCATGGGCCGGAGCGGTAATTCCAGCCATGCTACGATCTTTACCTTTAATAATCGCTTTGATATCCTGAGATTTTATTCGGCCATAGCCAACTTCATACAAAGTTCCCACAATAATCCTCACCATATTATACAAAAATCCATTTCCGGTAAAGGTTATTTCCCATAAATTGTCTTTATTGGTAAATGAGATTTCGGTAATCGTACGCACAGTAGTCTTGATCGAGCTGCCACTGGCCATAAAAGCCGTAAAGTCATGCTCACCTAAAAAACTGGTAGCTGCCTCTTCCATAACTGCCCAGTCCAGGGTTCGGGGTACATAAAAGGCCAAATCGGCCAGAAAGGGGCTGGCCACCGAACTGGTCAGCATTTTATAGAGATAGCTTTTACCTTTAGCATGGTAACGACTATGAAAGTCAAGCTTACCCGCCCTGCTGCTGATCACCCGAATGTCTGCTGGCAGACGAGTATTCAGAGCCCGGTACCATTGCTCCGGTGGGATCGTCGCAGCGGTAAAAAAATTGGCATGCTGCCCCAAAGCATGAACTCCGGCATCGGTTCGACCGGAACCAGTCAGATTGACCGCTTCGCCAGTGAGCTCGCTGATCGCTTTGGTAATCACTTCCTGAATACTAAGTCCATTTGGCTGCACCTGCCAGCCGCAATAATTGGTTCCCCGATAACTGATGATCAGCTGAATGTTTTTCATTTCCAGCCTCGCCCCTTAAATTGGGAACCCTAAGGGAATGTTTATCATGGTAGTCAGATAAAGACCAACAATCATCATAACCATCAGTACCAGGCTGGCATGATCGCGGAATTCGAAGGCCAATTGTTTCATCCGGGTTCTATTCTCGCCGCCCCGGTAACAGCGGGCTTCCATCGCTGTGGCCAATTCGTCGGCTCTGCGAAAAGCGGAAATAAACAGCGGAATCAGAATCGGAATCAGGTTTTTAGCCCGGGAAATAATGCTGCCGGTCTCAAAATTTGCCCCTCTGGCTTTTTGAGCCTTCATTATTCGCTCAGTTTCTTCCATCAAGGTAGGAATAAAGCGCAGCGCAATCGACATCATCATCGCCAGTTCATGCGCATAGCGGCGCACAAAGGGAATAAAGCGCATGCACCACTCCATCCCATCAGTTAGATCAATCGGAGAGGTAGTCAGCGTCATGATACTGGTACCAACCACCAGAAAGATCAGCCGCAGTGCCATATAAGTTGCCACTTTCAAACCCTCTAGTGTGACGCTTAGCGGTCCCAAAGTCGCGATAGTGGTTCCTGGGGTCATAAACAGATTTAACACCACTGTCAGCATGATAATTAGCACCAAACCCTTAATTCCCCGGATAATATACCCCACCGGAATTTTTGAAAGCAAGGTAATGGTTGCCAGAATCAAAAACGTGGCTAAATAACCCCATAGATTATTCAAAAAAAACAACATCACAACAAATGCTGTGGTAAATAGTATCTTTGTCCGGGGATCCAACTTATGAATAACCGAACCAGTTGGATAATACTGACCAATTGTAACATCTTTTAACATTCTACTATCCTCTTATGACTTTGAGAATTTCTTTCTTGGCGGCTTCCACCGTAAAGATATCTTCTCTGATTTCTGGATACTTTTCTTTCAGGCGTCGCATCAGATAGGTTACCTGTGGTACTGCCAGACCAATGCTCTCGAGGGTGGAGATCTCCGTAAAAACACGATTAGGTGTATCGAAAAAGACCACCTCACCTTCGTTGATCACCAGAATCTTATCAACCATTTTGCCGATATCTTCCATACTATGAGAGACCAGCACAACAGTGATTTGTTTCTGGGTGTGTAGTGACTTGATCTGCGCCAGTATTTCTTCACGTCCGCGGGGATCAAGCCCGGCGGTCGGTTCATCGAGGATCAGCACCGACGGTTCCATCGCCAAAACACCGGCAATTGCGACCCGCCGCATCTGTCCACCGGATAATTCAAATGGTGATTTGTCTTTGATCGCATCAAAATCCAGACCAACCATTTTGATCGATTGTCTGACCCGCTGATCAATCTCATCCTCACTAAGCCCCTGATTTTTAGGACCAAAGCCGACATCTTTCTGAACCGTTTCTTCAAACAGCTGATGCTCCGGGTACTGAAATACCAAACCAACATGGTGTCTAAGCTGAATCAGTTCTGATTTTTTTGTTTCAAAGATATCTTTACCATCCACTAGAACGGTGCCAGAAGTAGGCGTTAATAAACCGTTAAGATGCTGGATCAGGGTTGACTTACCTGAACCAGTATGACCGATGATACCAATAAAACTGCCATTTTCAATGGTGATGCTGATATCCTTTAGTGCTCTAAATTCAAAGGGCGAACCTTCAGAATACGTGTGTGAAAGATTTTTTATTTCTACTGACATAGCGCATTCACCATCTCCTCAATGCTTAAAACATCATCCGGTATTTTAAGTCCTTCACCGCGCAGCTCATAAGCTAATTCCGTCATTTGCGGCACATCCAGACCAATCTCTTTAAGACGTTTGACCTGTTTGAAAATCGTCCGCGGTTCGCCTTCCATCACAACCTTACCCTTGTCCAGCACAATGACTCGATCCGCATCGACAATTTCTTCCATAAAATGGGTGATATGAATCACCGTCATCGCTTTATCGCGGTTTAGCCGCTTGATCGTTTCCATAACCTCGCGGCGTCCCGATGGATCAAGCATGGCTGTCGGTTCATCAAAAATGATACACTCCGGTTCCATCGCCAGAATGCCGGCAATGGCAATCCGCTGCTTTTGTCCCCCTGATAATTGGTGCGGTTTCTGATGGGCATAGGCTTGCATCTCGACAACAGCCAGGGCGCGGTCGACCCGCTCTCTAATTTCCAAGGGTGGTACTCCCAGGTTTTCCGGTCCAAATGCCACATCCTCTTCAACGATCGTGGCGACCAGTTGATTATCTGGGTTCTGGAAAACCATCCCCGCGGTCTGACGGATCGTCCAGAGATTTTGATGATCCTTAGTATTAAGCCCACTGACAATCACATCACCCTGGCTGGGAAAGATGATCGCATTGAGTAATTTGGAAAGGGTAGATTTCCCGGAACCATTGTGTCCGATGATTCCGACAAACTCACCTTTTTCAATGTGCAAACTGACGCCGTTCAAAGCATGAACTGCCTCATTTTCGTTATGATGTGGGTATGAGAAGTAAACATCTCTCACGTCGATCATTTTGTTTTTAACATCCATCGTCACTCGTTTTCACCTTCTTTGGTGTTAAATCATAAGATTTGCAATATAAGAAAGGGATTAAGCGTAAACAACATCTTAATCCCCTTTTTGCATCTTAAATTATACTAATTCAATTATAGCCATTTCTGCGCCGTCGCCACGACGTGGACCCACCCGATATATTCGCGTGTAGCCACCGTTTCGTTCAGTATATTTAGGTGCTATTTCATCAAACAATTGTTTGACCACTGCTTCTTGAGTGATATATGAAATTGCCTGTCTTCTGGCATGTAAGTCGCCTCTTTTACCTAAAGTGACCATTTTATCTGCTATTCTTTTAACTTCCTTCGCTCTGGTTACGGTTGTTTCAATTTTACCGTGTTCTAAGAGGGCAGTGGTAAGATTACGCAATAATGCTCTTCTTTGATCAGAGGGACGGCCTAGTTTTCGATATCCCGCCATAGTGTTACTCCTTTGCCTTTTCTTCTTCTTGACTCAAGGACAATCCAATCTCTGCTAGCTTGTGCTTGATCTCATTAAGAGATTTGCGACCGAGGTTACGAACTTTGATCATATCCTCTTCGCTTCGTTGTGTTAGTTTTTCAACTGTATCAATATTCGCTCGTCGTAGACAATTACTGGATCTTACGGAAAGTTCCAGCTCTTCAATTGACATTTCGCGAATCCGTTCTTTTTCACTTTCTTCTTTTTCTACCATGATTTCCACAGTAGTGGCATGTTCAGTTAAATTAATAAACAAGTTGAGATGTTCACTTAAAACCTTGGCTGCCAAAGAAAGTGCTTCTTCCGGGGTTGTTGTTCCATCTGTCCAGATATCAATGGTTAATTTATCAAAGTCGGTAATTTGACCAACTCGGGTGTTCTCCACTAAGAAATTAACTTTAATGATTGGAGAAAAGATTGAGTCCATTGGAATGGTTCCAATTGGCATGCCCGGATATTTATTTTTATCTGCCGCTACATAACCACGACCCTTTTCGATCCGCATTTCCATGTTTAAGGTTGAACCTTTTGACAAGGTAGCAATATGCATCTCCGGGTTGAGGATGTCCACGTCAGAGTCGGCGATGATATCACCTGCGGTGATTTCACCTTCTTCTGTTGCTTCAATGTAAATAACCTTTGGCTCATCGGTGTAGATTTCTGCCGCCAGACCTTTAAGATTCAAGAGAATTTCGATAACATCCTCTTTTACCCCGGGTATGGTTGAAAATTCGTGCAATACGCCTTCAATTTTTACTGATGTGACTGCCACACCGGGTAGGGATGACAGCATTATTCTTCTCAGACTATTACCAAGGGTAGTTCCATATCCCCGTTCTAAAGGTTCAATGACAAACCGCCCGTAGGTATCGTCGTCTTTTTTATCAACAATTTCGATGACTGGTTTCTCGAATTCGATCATTTATCAGACCCTCCTACTTATTTATAATCCATACATTAACATGAGGGTTAATTGGTTCCCGAACATGTAGCCTATTTAGAATACAATTCAACAATAAGATGTTCAGCAATTTCGACATCTAAGTCTTCTACTGCCGGTCTGCCAATGACTTTTCCTGATAGTGTTTCAACATCTTTAGACAACCAAGGTGCCACGGTTCTATTTTCAGTCACTTCTAAAATGTCTTTGAATTTTTGAGATTTTTTACTCTTTGGTCGAACTTCAATCACATCGCCATCTTTCATGATATAAGAAGGGATATTGAGTTTTTTGCCGTTGATCAGGAAATGTTCATGATCGACAAGCTGACGGGCTTCCTTCCGGGAAGTTGCCAAACCCAATCGATAGACAACATTGTCCAACCGTGATTCTAAATGAATCAACAGGTTATGACCAGTAATTCCTTTTTGCTTTTCAGCAATTTCAAAGTATCCACGGAATTGTTTTTCCAGTACCCCGTAAATACGTTTTGCTTTTTGTTTTTCTCGCAATTGCAGGCCATATTCAGATAATTTTGTTCGTCTTTTACCGTGTTGGCCTGGTGGTGTTGGACGTCTTTCGAACCCACATTTATTGTTTGAATAACAACGTTCGCCCTTCAGGTACAATTTTGCACCTTCGCGTCGACATTGTCGGCATGATGCTTCTATATTTCTTGACATATTTTTCGCCCTCCTGTTATACTCGTCGTCGCTTAGGTGGTCGACAACCGTTATGTGGAATAGGCGTTACATCGCGGATCAGGGTAATTTCCAATCCAGCCGCCTGTAAGGCTCGAATTGCTGCCTCACGTCCAGAACCAGGGCCTTTGACTAAAACTTCAACGCTTTTAAGTCCATGCTCCATGGCTGCTTTTGCTGCTTCTTCTGCTGCCATTTGAGAAGCAAAAGGAGTGCTTTTACGCGAACCTTTAAAGCCTAATCCACCAGAACTTGCCCATGAAAGAGCATTTCCTGACATATCTGTAATGGTAACAATGGTATTGTTGAAAGAAGATTGAATATGGGCCTGGCCACGTTCAATATTCTTTTTGACTTTTTTAACTTTTCTTCGTGCTTTTTTAACTGCCATTCTTTAGCCCTCCTTATTTCTTCTTACTGACGAGACGTTTAGGACCTTTTCGAGTTCTGGCATTCGTTTTAGTCTTTTGCCCTCTAACAGGAAGTCCTCGACGATGGCGTAATCCTCTATAAGATCCAATTTCTATCAATCGTTTGATGTTTAAGTTAACTTCTCGACGAAGATCACCTTCAACAGTGTATGTATCAATCGTATTTCGCAGATCATTCACTTCTGTTTCAGTAAGATCTTTAACTCTGGTATCAGGATTGATATTTAAAGTTTTTAAGATTTCTAAAGATGTTGAATGTCCAATACCATAAATGTAAGTTAATCCAATTTCTACCCGCTTATCTCGGGGCAAATCGACTCCGGCAATTCTTGCCATAGGGTGTGTACCTCCTAAATTGTTTTCTAAATGCTGGTGCGCCAATCAAAGTTAGTGACGTAACTTGATTAAAACCCAGGGTGTTTTTATGTTATGAACATGACTAAAATTGCCGCGGTCATGTTCTTTTTTTCTGGACTCGACGGTTTAACCTTGTTTCTGCTTGTGTTTTGGATTTTCGCAAATTACCATAACACGACCATTTCTCTTAATAATTTTGCATTTTTCACAAATCGGTTTTACTGATGGTCTAACTTTCATTTGTATGCCTCCTTTATGATTTCCCTTTTCCACGCCATACGATACGCCCGCGGGTCAAATCATATGGGGATAATTCAACAACTACCTTATCTCCCGGTAAAATTCTTATGTAATTCATGCGAAGTTTTCCCGAAATATGTGCAGTTATCTGATGTCCATTTTCCAATTCAACTAAGAAAATAGTGTTTGGTAATGACTCAATAACTGAGCCTTCTACCTCGATAACATCTTTTTTGGCCATTGATCAAACCTCCTCACGATTCTCATCCCCAATACCAACAGGCATGTGATAGGATTCGAGTATTTTTCTTAACTCAGCGTTAGTTATCATTGTTCCATTTAATATTTTATCACGAATATCTGCGGCAATGTGATTCGTCTTCGCCAAGTGTTTGACCTTTTTTTTCTTTGGATTACTCACTTTACGAAGCTTTCCATTCGATACAATGGTGAAATGGTCGTCCACCACCTCAATAACCACCATAAACTGACCCTTATCACGGCCAGCTGTAGAACGAACCACTTGTCCAATTTTAAATTCATTCATCCAGCACCAACTTAAATGACTGTCAAAAGTTCAGGCTCACCGGTACCGGTAATCAGAACTGTATGCTCATAATGTGAAGAGAGCTGACCATCTGTCGTTACCACCGTCCAGCCGTCTTTTAGAGTCATCACGTCATAGGTTCCGGCATTCACCATTGGTTCAATGGCCAGGGTCATCCCCTGGCGCAGCCGTGGACCTCGTCCTTTTGGGCCATAATTAGGAATCGGTGGGTCTTCATGCATTTGCTTTCCAACCCCATGACCAACATAATCACGGACAACGGAAAATCCGTTCTCCTCGACATAAGTCTGAATAGCATTTGAAATGTCTGACAACCGAAAGCCATCCTTCGCGTAAGCAATACCGCGATAAAATGACTCCCGGGTAACTGCGATCAGTCGTGCGGCTTCATCGGAAATGGTGCCGACTCCATGCGTAACGGCAGCATCGCCAACGTAGCCCTGATAGGTTGCGCCGATATCAACACTGATGATGTCACCTTCTAGCAACCTTCTCTTTTGCGGAATACCGTGGACAACCACCTCATTAATTGAAGCGCAGATCGAATTTGGAAATCCGCCATAGCCTTTAAATGTAGGTATCGCCTCAGCCTCCCGAATGTACTGTTCAACTGCCTGATCGAGTTCTTGTGTCGTTACCCCAGGTTTGATCATTTTTGCTACTAAGGCATGTGCGCCTGCCACAATTTTTCCGGCATGACGCATTAGATCAATTTCCTTATGGGATTTTATGGTTATCATCTTTTCTTAACTCCACTAAGGATTTCTTGAATGTTTGCAAATACATCATTCATGTGCTGCAATCCATTAATATTGATGATCTTTTGTTTGTCTTCGTAAAATTCAATTAATGGCTCGGTCTGATCCTGATATACTTGAATCCGTTTCTTAACTGTCTCAACCTGGTCGTCATCGCGCTGGTATAATGGTGTGCCGTCTAAATCACAGACACCTTCAACCTTAGGCTTGCTGTACTTAATATGATAGGTTGCATGACAGGTCGGACAGATTCGCCTTCCTGAAACACGTTCAATCAAAATGTCAAATGGTACCTCCAGGTTAATTGCAAAATCGAGCTCGCAACTGCGCGTGGCATTGATTCGACATAAGGATTCGGCCTGGTAAACAGTCCGTGGAAATCCATCAAGTAAGTAGCCATAGCCAGCTGTCTGTACATCATCATGGGTCAAACGGTCAGCAACCATATCAACAACTAGTTCATCTGGTACTAAAAGGCCTTGAGCCATATACTCTTTTGCCTTTTGTCCAAGCGGTGTATCTTTACTCATGTTTTCTCGAAAGAGATCGCCGGTTGAAATATGTGGGATCTTATAGGCCTGACAGATACGCTTAGCCTGAGTCCCTTTGCCTGCTCCCGGAGGTCCTAATAATACAATTTTCATTTTCACTTAACTCCAGTTCATTTTAAGATTTTAAAAATCCCTGATGGTGTCTCATCATCATTTCTGCTTCAATCTGCTTAACCGTTTCAAGGGCTACCCCAACAACAATCAGCAAACTTGTTCCGCCGAATTGAAGATTGACACCCATAAAATTACCTACAAAAATAGGAATAACAGCAATGATCGCTAAGAAGACGCCACCAAATAATGTTAATCGGTTCATAATTCTCGACAAGTACTCTACGGTTGGTTTCCCCGGTCTGATCCCGGGAATATAACCGCCTTGTTTTTTGATATTTTCTGCAATATCAAACGGATTGAATGTTACAGCTGTATAGAAATAGGTAAATGCAATAATTAAGGTGATATAAATAATATTAGTAAGCCAGGATCCCCAGGCTAAATAAGTTGAAATAAAATTAGCAAAGGCCGAAGTCGGGAAAAAACTGGCAATGGTGGCCGGGAATAAGGTCAATGAACTTGCAAAGATGACCGGAATAACCCCTGCCATATTCACTCGCATCGGAATGTGAGTGGTTTGTCCGCCATACATTTTTCTGCCAACAACCCGTTTTGCATATTGAACTGGGATCCGCCGTTGACCCTCTTGAACTGCCACGACGCCAAATACAACAACAACAATGAAAACAATAAAGACAATCAAGGTGATCGGATTTAATGTGCCAATTGCCACATACTGATACATTTGGGCAATCGCAGCTGGGATCTGGGAAATAATGCTGACAAAGATAATCAAAGAGATCCCATTACCGATGCCATTTTCTGTAATTTGTTCACCCAGGTACATTAAGAATGCAGTTCCTGCGGTAATACACAAAACGACTGTAAACACGGTAAAGGTGGTTCTTTCTATTAGCAAATCGCCGAAAGATAAGCTCATCCCCAACGCCTGGATTAGTGCCAGCACGATGGTCAGGTAACGGGTGTACTGAGCCAGCTTCTTCCGTCCTTCTTCACCTTCTTTTTGAAGCGCTTCCAATGCCGGAATTGCAAATGCCAAAAGGTTCATGATAATTGAAGCATTGATATACGGGGTGATGCTCATAGCAAAAATAGTGAAATTACCAAAGTTACCACCGGATATAATATCAAACAGACCAAAAATCCCACTATCATTGACGAGTTGGCTTAGCTGTGCGGTATCAATAAATGGAACCGGTATGAAGGATCCCAAACGATATACAAACAGCAGGACTAGGGTAATGATTATCTTTCGTCGCAGATCTGGAATTTTCCAAGCATCCTTCAAAGTAGAGATCATCTTAGATCACCTCTACCTTTCCTCCTCCAGCGAGAATTTTCTCCTCAGCTGATTTGCTGATTTTATGTGCTTTGATGGTGAATGCCTTTTCAACTTCTCCGTTTCCAAGGATTTTCAGTCCATCATTCAATTTTCGGACGAATCCGTATTCCAGCAATAGTTCCGGGGTAATTACGGTGTTTGCATCGAATGCATTCAGCTCTCCCACGTTGACAATTGCATAAGTTTTTTTGAATCGGGCGTTTGAGAAACCACGTTTTGGTAAACGACGTGCCAAGGGCATTTGTCCACCTTCAAAACCTGGCCGAACACCACCACCAGAACGTGATTTTTGTCCATCCTGTCCACGACCAGCAGTTTTACCAAGACCAGAACCAGTACCGCGTCCTTTTCTCTTGGGTGCCTTTTTTGAACCTGGGGCTGGACTTAAAGTATGTAACTTCATTTTGACACCTCCTATACTTCTTTTACTTCGAGCATGAAATCTGTTCGATGTATCATGCCACGAATCTGAGGTGTATCATTATGCGTTACGGTCTGGCCAATTTTTTTTAGGCCTAAAGCTTCGATCGTTGCCCGTTGTTTCGGGTTGCGACCAATCAAACTTTTCTTGAGTGTAATTTCTAATTGCTTAGCCATAATGATTCCTCCTAATCTAAAATTTCTTCAGGTTTTTTGCCGCGTTTGGCTGCTACTTCTTCAAGCGTAGTCAGTTCTGCAAGGCCTGCCATTGTAGCATTAACCATGTTACGGGCATTGTTTGATCCTAAAGATTTAGTACGAATATCTCTGATTCCAGCGAGTTCGAGTACCGCCCTGACAGGTCCACCAGCAATAACTCCAGTACCTTTTCCAGCCGGTTTTAATAATACATGTCCTGCACCAGATTCACCATTGACTAAGTGAGGAATGGTTGTTCCAACCATTGGCACTTTGATCAGTGATTTTTTTGCCGAGTCGATACCTTTACGAATTGCATCTGGAATTTCCATTGCTTTTCCTTTACCGACGCCAACATGACCGTTTTCGTCTCCAACAATCACAAGACAGCTGAATCTGAAGTTACGACCACCTTTAACAACCTTAGTTACGCGGTTGATGGCAACGACTTTTTCCTTCAAATCTAATGTACTTGGATCGATTTTTTTGTTTTGCATCAAATGACCTCCTTTACTTAGAATTTCAGGCCGGCTTCACGAGCGCCATCAGCCAATTCTTTTACTCTACCATGATATACATAACCGCCTCGATCAAATACTACTGCTTCAATACCTTTTTCAAGAGCACGTTTGGCAATGGCCTGACCTACGGCTTTAGCTGCTGCTTTATCTCCACCTTTTGACAATTGACCTTTAAGATCAGAGTCATTGGAAGAAGCAGAAACCAAGGTGATACCTTTAGTATCATCTATAATTTGCGCATATATATTTTTATTACTTCTAAAAACGTTTAAGCGTGGTCTCATTTCAGTTCCAGAAACTTTGTTTCGGACCCGAAAGTGACGGGCGATACGGATTTTATTTTTAACGGGTTTCTTAATCATCGAGTTTTACTCCCTTCATCATCTTTGACGGGCTAGCAGGTTATTTACCTGTTTTACCTTCTTTGCGTCTAATTACTTCGTCAGAATATCGTACCCCATGACCCTTGTAAGGCTCTGGTGGGCGTTTCGCTCGAATATTGGCTGCATGAGCACCCACGGCTTCTTTGCTAATGCCTTTAATAACGACTTTGGTATTGGTTTCCGGAACCGCTTCGACACCTTCAGGATCTTCCATCTCAACTGGATGCGAATACCCTAAATTCATGACTAGCTTGCTTCCTTTTTTTTCTGCTCTATATCCTACTCCACTGATTTCTAAGGTTCTTGTAAAGCCGGCACTGACACCAGTAACCATGTTTTGAATTAAAGCGCGAGTTAAACCATGAAGCGATTTATGCAGCTTACTTTCAGATGGTCGGGTGACAACGACTTCGCTCTCTTGAACATCGATGATGACATCAGGATGAAAAGTTCTAACGAGTTGTCCTAATGGACCTTTGACAGTCAAAGTCTGACCGTCTTTTTTTATGTCGACTCCTGGGAGGATTGCAACGGGTGCTTTTCCTACTCTTGACATCTATTTACCTCCTGTCTTAATTTGTTACCAAACGTAACATATCACTTCGCCGCCAACGCCGGCTTTTCTTGCTTTTTTATCTGTCATTACGCCTTTTGATGTAGAAACGATGGCAATGCCAAGGCCGTTAAGTACCTTTGGCACATCGTCTTTACCGGCATATACTCGTAAACCTGGTTTGGAGATTCTTTTAATGCCTGCTACGACACGACTTTTGTTTTCTCCGTATTTGAGTGCAATTTTTATGACACCTTGCTTTTCATCGGCAATGTAATCAACTTTATTAATGTAACCTTCTTCTAAAAGAATTTGAGCAATTGCTTTCTTTTCTTTTGAAGCAGGCATCTCAACAGTTTTATGACCTGCATCATTTGCATTTCTGATGCGTGTTAACATATCCGCAATAGGATCAGTCATAACCATACTCGGTACCTCCTTTTCTTTGCCAGTGTTTTTTACCAGCTTGCTTTTCTTACGCCTGGGATCTCGCCTTTATATGCTAATTCTCTAAAACATATACGACAAATACCGAATTTCTGTAACACAGAATGTGGTCGTCCACAAATTCGGCAACGTGTATATGCCTGAGTTGAATACTTTGCCTTGCGTTGTTGTTTTTCTTTCATCGCTTTTTTTGCCACTGTATCGTCCTCCTTATGCTCTACTGAATGGAATGCCAAGCAGTCTTAACAATTCGTGAGCTTCTTCATCGGTATTTGCCGTAGTGACAAACATGATATCCATGCCTCGAACCTGTTCAACCTTGTCATAATCAATTTCAGGGAAAATGAGTTGTTCTTTGATACCAAAAGCATAATTACCGCGTCCGTCAAAGGACTTGTTGGACAAGCCTCTGAAGTCACGTACTCGAGGAAGGGCAACGTTGAATAACTTATCGGTGAATTCGTACATACGAACACTTCTTAAAGTTACTTTCGCGCCAATGTTCATGCCTTCTCGGACTTTAAAGTTGGCTACTGACTTTTTCGCCTTTGTAATTACTGGTCGTTGACCGGCAATAATTCCAAGGTCAATCACTGCGGCTTCTAAAGCTTTAGAGTTGTCTTTGCAATCTCCTAAACCCATATTGAGTACAACTTTTTCTAGTTTAGGAACTTCCATGATATTTTTATATTGAAATTTTTCCATCATCGCTGGAATCACTTCAGTAAGATATTTATCTTTTAATCTGGGCATATTGGTCCTCCTTCCCGAAATTAATTACTAAATGTTTCATTACATTTTTTACAAAATCTGACTTTTTTTCCATCATTTAAAACTTTATGTCCGGTTCTGACACCCTTATCACATTTGCCGCAGTAGAGTAATACATTAGAAGCCTCAAGTGCGCCTTCTTGTCTTATTATTCCACCCTGTTGCATTTGTTGTGTTGGTTTCTGGTGTTTCGTAACCATATTTACATTTTCCACAAGGACTTTTCCATCTTTAGGATAAGACTGAATCACTTTTCCCTTTTTTCCTTTGTCCTTACCGGAAATTACCATTACAATGTCATCTTTTTTAATATGCATCTTTCATTTCCTCCTTAAAGTACTTCAGGAGCCAAAGATACGATTTTCATGTATTTCTTGTCCCTTAACTCTCTTGCGACAGGTCCAAAAATACGTGTACCTTTTGGGTTTTTATCATCTTTTATAAGAACCGCTGCATTCTGATCAAATTTGATGTAACTGCCATCGTCTCTTCTAATTCCGCTTTTTGTTCTAACGACAACGGCTTTAACAACGTCGCCCTTTTTTACATCGCCACCGGGTGCAGCACTTTTAACAGCACACACGATGATGTCTCCGATATTTGCATATCGACGACCGGAACCACCAAGAACTCGGATGCACAGTAATTCCTTTGCACCGGTATTATCTGCTACTTTCAGTCTCGTTTCTTGTTGAATCATCCGAAATACCTCCTTCCGCACATTGACTTATAGTGCTTTTTCTACGATTTCTACTAATCTCCAGCGTTTGTCTTTGCTGAGTGGTCTGGTTTCCATTATTTTAACGGTATCACCGATATTACATTCGTTTTGTTCGTCATGGGCTTTGAACTTTACAGTGTGTTTCACTCGTTTTGAGTAAAGTGGATGTTTTACAAAACTTTCGACAGCAACAACAACGGTTTTATCCATTTTATCACTGGTCACTTTACCGATTCGAGTTTTTCTGTAACCTCTTTCTTCCATAAGCTAAACCTCCTTATCTATTGGTTTATTATGCTTCATCCGACTTCATGACACGTTCCTGGATAATTGTCTTAATCCGTGCATAAGTCTTCTTAACTTCTTTAATCCGCATTGGGTTTTCCAACTGGCCTGTCGCATGTTGAAATCGGAGGTTGAATAATTCTTCCTTCAGATCACCCAATTTTGCTTCAAGTTCTAGCGTTGTTAATTCTCTTAATTCACTTGGTTTCATGCTTCATCACCCACTTCTTGTGCTTCCTGATCTTTACGAGTGATAAACTTCGTTTTAATCGGCAATTTATGTTGAGCAAGACGCATGGCTTCCCGAGCTACTTCCTCAGAAATTCCGGCGATCTCAAACATGACTCTACCTGGTTTTACCACTGCAACCCAATACTCTGGAGACCCTTTACCGGAACCCATTCGAGTTTCTGCTGGTTTTTGTGTGACCGGTTTATCAGGGAATATTTTAATCCAAACCTGGCCACCTCTTTTAATATATCTGGTCATAGCAATACGGGCAGCTTCGATCTGATTAGCAGTAATCCATGCTGGCTCCAATGCTTGAATAGCGAAATCTCCGTAGGTAATCTTGTTACCACGAAGGGCTTTTCCTTTCATACGACCTCTATGTTGTTTTCTACGTTTTACACGTTTAGGCATTAACATATGCGTTGGCCTCCTCTCTTAGTTTTCTGTCCTGTTAGTAGGAGCTTTTCGGCGCGGTGCACTTTTTTTCGCTTTGGCGTCATCTTCAGCTGTTACCGCTAAAATATCTTCGCGTCCAGTTAAAATCTCGCCTTTATTAACCCAAACCTTGACACCGAGTTTACCATAGGTAGTATCCGCTTCGGCAAAGCCATAGCTAATATCAGCTCGGAGGGTTTGCAGGGGAACCTGACCTTGGGCATAATGTTCATTACGTGCCATTTCAGCACCGTTTAAACGGCCGGCTACAGCAGTTTTAATTCCCTTAGCGCCAGCTCTCATGGTTCGCTGCATGGTTTGTTTCATTGCCCGTCGGAAAGAAATTCGTCGTTCCAGCTGCGCGGCAATGTTTTCTGCTACTAATTGAGCATCCATATCAACATTTTTTACTTCAACAATGTTAATAAAGACAGTTTTCTTGGTCATTTTTTCAAGTTCAAGACGTAACGCATCAATACCTGCACCACCACGACCAATAATCATGCCCGGCTTTGCTGTATAAATATGAATCTTTACCTTATTACCAAAACGTTCGATGACAATCTTAGAAATGCCCGCCTGGTATTGATTTACTTTTATATATTTACGAATATCATAATCTTCAATTAAACAATCTGCAAAATCTTTGTTGTTAGCAAACCATTTTGCATTCCAGTCCTTAATAACGCCAACTCTTAATCCGTGAGGATTGACTTTTTGACCCATCTATGCCCTCCTTACTCTTTTTCTTTTAATACGGCTGTAATATGAGACGATCGTTTTCTGATAATTGTTGCTCGTCCCTGTGCACCCGCTCTGAATCGTTTTAGTGTTGGACCCTGATTGGCATAAATCTGATCGATATATAAGTTTTCAGGGTTCATGTTAAAATTATTTTCAGCATTTGCTAAAGCAGATTTTACAACTTTGTCAATTATTTTAGCTGCCTTATTTGGTGTTAATGCTAGAATACTTAATGCTTCTCCAAGACTTTTGCCTCGAATTAAATCAGCCACTAATTTAGCCTTTCTGGATGAAACACGTACATATTTAGCTGTCGCTCTTGCTTCCATTCGTATACCTCCTTCTGGCTATCTTAATTTAGATTTCTTTTCCCCAGCATGACCTCTAAAGGTTCTGGTTGGCGCAAACTCTCCAAGTTTGTGTCCGACCATATCCTCGGTAACATAAACTGGAACATGTTTTCTGCCATCATGTACGGCGATGGTGTGTCCTACCATTTGTGGGAAAAGTGTAGAGCTTCTCGACCAGGTCTTCAGCACATTCTTTTCACCTTTTTCGTTCATTGCTTCGATGCGTTTTAGTAACTTTTCGTCACAAAAAGGTCCTTTTTTTAATGATCTACCCATTATTCAACCTCCTCTCGGTTCGTATCTTATATGGTTGAGTGCTTATTTTTTATTTCGTGATCTTACGATATATTTATCGGAAGGTTTGTTTTTCTTACGTGTCTTATAGCCAAGTGCCGGTTTACCCCATGGCGTAACTGGCCCAGAACGTCCGATTGGGGCACGTCCTTCACCACCACCGTGTGGATGGTCACATGGATTCATTACCGAACCACGGACAGTTGGGCGGATCCCCATATGACGTTTACGACCAGCTTTACCGATTCGGACATGCTGATGATCGAGGTTTCCAACTTGACCAATGGTTGCGCGACATTCAATTCGAACCAGTCGCATTTCGCCTGAAGGCAATCGCAGGGTTGCGTAATTTCCTTCTTTAGCCATCAGCTGAGCGCTGGCTCCGGCGGAACGAACCATTTGAGCACCTTTGCCGTTTTTAAGTTCAATACAGTGAACCGTTGTACCAACGGGAATGTTTTTCAGTGGCAAACAGTTACCAATGGTAATATCTGATTCTGGTCCAGAGAAAATAACATCGCCTACCTTTAACTTGAGTGGTGCAATAATATAACGTTTTTCACCATCTGCATAGTGAACCAGTGCTATATTTGAGCTTCTATTTGGATCATATTCAATCCCGGCAATTTTTCCGGGGATGTTATCTTTATTTCTTTTGAAGTCAATAATTCTGTATTTTCTTTTCGCTCCACCACCATGATGTCTGACGGTAATGCGGCCATATGCATTACGACCAGCATGTTTTTTAAGTGGCTTCAGCAAGGATTTCTCAGGCTCATGCTTGGTGATTTCCTCGAATGTATTGACGCTCATATTTCGACGTCCTGGGGACGTTGGTTTATACTTTCTAATACCCATTAATCGCTACCTCCTTTTTTTGTATGCTTCTCGGGTTGTAGTCTCGTTTGTTTGCTTATACGCCTTCGAAGAATTGGATACCCTTACTTCCAGGTGTTAATTTCACGATTGCTTTTTTCCAATCTGATCTTCGACCAACGAAACGTCCGGTTCTTTTTAGTTTGCCCTTCATATTCATGGTGCTCACTTTTTCGACTTGAACACCGAATATGACTTCTACCGCATTCTTAATTTCAATTTTATTCGCTCTTTTATCCACTTTAAAGGTGAATTTCTTTTCTTCGGCATCAGCCATACTACGTTCGGTAATAATTGGCTTGATAATAATATCGCGAGGATTTTTCATTATGCGTATACCTCCTCAATTTTTTGTAATGCTTCCTGAGTCATGATCAACACGTCATATTTTAACATATCATATACATTTAATTCGTTGACAGTGGTGGTTGCAACTTTTGGAATATTGTTTGCAGAACGGATAATTGCTTCGTTGTTTTCCGGAAGTACAATCAAGGCTTTTTGAGCATTGATATTGTTCAGCACGGCAATCATTTCTTTGGTTTTTGGAACATCCATTACCAATTGATTTAATATCCGAAGTTCATTTTCCTGAGCCTTTGCTGAAAATACAGATTTCATCGCTAAGGCTTTAACTTTTTTGTTAACCTTTTTGCTGTAATCTCTTGATTTTGGTGCAAAGATCACACCGCCGCCCTTCCATAATGGAGATCGGATGGTACCGGCACGAGCCCGGCCTGTTCCTTTTTGTCTCCAGGGTTTACGACCACCGCCACGGACTTCTGATCGAGTCAAGGCGGAACGTGTTCCCTGTCGTCTATTTGCAAGCAGTGCGACCACTACTTCATGTACTACGTGTTCGTTGGGTTCGATTCCGAAGATTCCTTCGCTTAATTCGACATCACCAACAACATTTCCTTTTACATCTAAAACGTCAATTTTAGGCATTTGATTTCCTCCTTTCAGGCTTGATTTTTTTATGCTTTAACACTGCTTTTAATTGTAATAAGTGCTCCTCTAATGCCTGGTACCGCACCCTTGATTAAGAGTACATTGTTTTCTGCATCGACTTTAACAACTTCCAAATTAACTGCAGTTACATTTTTGTTTCCCATTTGGCCAGGAAGTTTCTTACCCTTGAATACTCTTGAAGGCGAAGAAGATGCTCCCATGGAACCTGGTCGACGGTGATATTTGGAACCATGAGCCATTGGTCCTCGGGATTGGTTATGTCGTTTAATAACCCCCTGGAAACCCTTACCCTTTGATGTTCCTGAAATATCAACCCGTTCACCAGCTTCAAACACATCAGCCTGAATTAATTGACCGGTTTCATAACTTGCATAATCATCAAGTTTGAATTCCCGGATTACTTTTTTATACTCAACACTGTTTTTGTCATAGTGGCCTTTTAGTGGTTTAGTCATGCGTCGTTCTTTAACTTCACCAAAAGCCAATTGCAGTGCTTCGTATCCATCCGTTTCGATGGTTTTCTTTTGAAGCACAACACAAGGTCCTGCTTCAACCACGGTAACTGGAATAACTGTTCCGTTTTCTGTGAAAATCTGGGTCATTCCAATTTTTCGTCCGATAATTGCTTTTTTCATTATTTCCTCCTAAAATATCATTGGATTGCTGTGCAATCATAATACCAATGGGGTCTATAGTTTGATTTCTATATCAACGCCTGCTGGTAAGTTCAATCGCATTAATGCGTCTACGGTTTTTGGTGTTGGGTTTAAAATGTCAATTAACCGTTTGTGGGTGCGCATTTCAAATTGCTCTCTGGAATCCTTATACTTATGTACTGCCCGAAGAATCGTGATGATTTCTTTGTCTGTTGGCAGTGGCACTGGACCTGATACGCTCGCACCTGTTCTCTTTGCTGTTTCAACAATTCGCTCAGCAGATTGATCTAGTAATTTGTGATCAAATGCTTTTAATCTGATTCTAATCTTTTGTTTTGCCATACCTAAATTTTACCTCCTTATCAATTTTTACTCGTCATTTAGGTACTCCAACTACTCGTCAACCCATCCGGGTGTTTCATTGTTATTTTTTTTAGCAAAATGATCCTTCATTTTGCATAAATAATATGATTCTAAGCAGTTGTCGTCCGATTCAAAGATCGTGACATACTCCATGAGAAAAACCTGCCTAAGGCGACAGCAACCTCTCACTTCATCGCAGAGTGTCAACCTTTCACATTATACAAGAAAAAAACGCCCTTGGCAAGCGTTTTTTCATATTTCACAATATTTTTCAATTTTATTTTCCCTTAGGCCAATATCTCAGCTGGCGGCGTATCCAGAAAGTAAATTCCTGTTCCCTGAAGACCAAGGTGGGCGGCCAGAACACAGCCAATCGGAACTGGCTCGATCTGCTTAACTCCCATCAGTCGCAGTGCTGCCTGATAATCTTCGACCGGCTTCATCGACCCGGTATAGGCAATACCAACGTTCTGATCGAGATAACCAACAATGTTCTCAGCAGTCTTATCAATAATCGCTTTTTGGGCTTTTTTTGTCCCCCGGGACTTGCCGATAATTTTCAACTCGCCGTCTTCTACCGAAACGATCGGATGAATCTTCAGGAAGCCGCCAACGACAGCCGTACCCTTAGATACCCGCCCGCCCATATAGAGCCAGTTTAGATCTTCAATACTAAAATAAAAATGAGCATGGGGAATGAATTTGACAGCTGCTTCAGCCAGATAGTCCAAGTCTTTTCCCTGGTCGATCAGCTTTAGCAGCTCTACCGCAATCAAGCCAATACTGCCGCCGCTGTGAAGACTGTCGACGATCCGACACATAAAATTGGGATACTTTTCGATCACATCCTTTAGAACCAGACAACCCGTTTCATAGCTCCCTGATAGCTTTGAGGTAAAGGCGAGATAAAGGCACTCTATATTATTTTTTGCGCAATCTTCAAAGTATTCCATGAAGTCCCCCGGATTTACCTGAGAGGTGGTCGGGACTATTCCCTGCTCCATAAATTTATTCATGCCATCCAGGTCAATTTCCCGTTTATCCCGATAAGACACACCTTCAATAATAACATTCAGCGATACCATATCGAGACTGGGATGATTCACAAAGTCTTTTGGTAAATCGCACATACTGTCAACTAAAAGTCTAATCATTTCTCACTTCTTTCTAAATTGCAGCCAGCAATTTTCAACTTATCTGTATAAAATCAGCAATTCTCTAAGCTCTTATTCTACCACTATCTTTAAATTTTAACAATATCGAAGTAAAAAAACCGCCCTCGTAAGGACGGTTCATATTTATCAGAAATTGGACTCCGCTTCACAGATTTTTCAGAAATTTAAGATTCATTCAGATATTTCTTTCAAAATCTGCCTTTGCTTCGTTATCGTTCGCCCGCTAACGCTCTTTGCTCACTACCAATTTTTTATCAAAAATCGGACTCAGCTTCAATCGGCCAAAATTTTGGCTACGACACCAGAACCAACGGTACGTCCGCCTTCACGAATCGCGAAACGTAAACCTTCTTCGATCGCGATTGGGGTGATCAAAGTGATTTCCATTTGCACGTTATCGCCAGGCATTACCATTTCTACGCCTTCTGGTAATTTGATGATACCAGTTACATCGGTTGTTCTGAAGTAGAACTGTGGTCGGTATACGTCTTAACCAAAGAAGAAGGCGGACGTCATACCCCATTCTTCGACGGATACCGAC